>JAEZIT010000023.1 GCA_023436495.1 Acidobacteriota bacterium | reverse complement strand
GGGAGTTTAAATTCGATTCGATCGCGGTGAGTGTTTCGCCCTTACTGCGTGCGGGCTTCTGCAATGGATGCGGGCTTCCGCAATTGAAGAACCCACCCGCTAACGCGGGGTGGTTCTGACCTGTGGTGCGTGTTTTGCCGTTCCTGCGTGCGGGCTTCGGCAAAGGGAGCGGGCGTTTATAGATTAAGGTTCTTTTTTAGTTCTTTGAGGCTGCCGGGTTTGGTGAATATCGAATCGTTTATGGGTTTGTTGTATTCGACCGATTCGTAGTTGATACGGGAAGTCGGGATGCCGTTGGTGACGCGTTCGATTATGAACGGCGTGCGGATGCCGGCGATGTCGACGAATTGGGCGTAGCGGTCCTCTTCATTGACCGTTTCGTTGTCGGCGTTGGTGCGTTTGCGGATGGATTTTACGGGCAGGCCGTCGTCGGCGGCGAATTCGAATTCGACGATCATGCCGTCATCATATTCGAGCTTTAGCACTTCGTTGCGTTTGCCGAGCGTGGCGGGGCGCTTGCCGATGTAGGACAATTTCGCTTTGCCGCGCCAGTGGCCGCGGAGAAGCGTGTCGAGGCTCGCGCGCATGCCGAGCTGGAAATTATCGATCTGGGCGTCGGTCTGGTCTTTGATCAGGTTTGAGTCGCCGTCGAATACCCATCCGGCCGCGCCCGTGTTCGTCTGTACCGAGCGGACGCCGCCGCCCTTGAATTCCGTGCGCTCTTTGTCCGGGTAGACGATCACGTCGTAAAAGGATTGGAACGAGACGACGGCGTTGTCCCGGATCACGCTGAATTTGCCGCGGCCGATCTGGGTCGTGACGTTCAGGTATTTGTCGCCGCCGAGCGTCTGGACGGCTTTTTTGAGGACGGCTTCAGCTTGGGGGGCGGCGGTGCTGTTTGTGCCAGTTTGTGCCGGTGATGCCAATGCGGCGCCCGCCGCGATCACTATGAGGCTGATAAGCCGGATGAGACGAATGTGCTTCATATTGTCATTTTTTGCAGTTAGGAAATTCGTTCGGCAATTATATCAAAAATAAATTTCAGGTCATGTTTAACGCGCACGGTGCCGTGGAAGGCGTTGGTGGCGTTGACGTTGAATTTTTTGCGGTTCACGTCGAATTCGCCGACGGCGCGGAGTTCGTCGCCGGTTAGGGTGACGGCAGCGGGGATGACGATGTGCCGCGTGACGCCGTGCAGCGTCAGGTCGCCGCCGATCTTTACGTCGAAACGGCCGTCCTTCATGCCGCCTTTGATGTCGGTGCTCTTAAAGGTTATTTCGGGGTATTTCGCGGTTTCGAGGACGATCGTTTCGAGCTCCTTTTTGATGATCGCCTTTTGTTCGGGCGTGAAAACGGGATCGGTTTCCTCGAGCGAATCGGCGCGGATGGTCATTGAAAGCGACGCCGGATTCAGAATATCGGGCGTCAGCGATGCCTCGCCGGAAAAATCGCGCACGGCGATGCGGTGGCTGTGGCCTTTGAACCAAGCGAGGCCCGTGCGGTCCGCGTTGACCATGAATTTGCTGCGTTTCGGGTCTATCCGGTAACGGACAGCGGCGGGAGCGGACATGCCGTTTTCGGCCCGGATGGAAAGGGAATGGCGTGCGGGGAGAAACAAGCCGGCGATGATCAATACCGACGCGATGCCGGCTTCGACAGCGATTCGTCTCATTTCGTTTCCTCCTGAATGCAAAAAGCCTCGGTGATGGGTCACCAAGGCTTTTGATGCATTAAATGAAGCGAACGTCTAATTCAGGCTGAAAGCGTCGGCCGGCCTTACGGTTATCTCGCCGTCTTCGGCATCGACGATGAAACGCATGCCCGATTTCCACTGGTTCGTGATAGGCAGCTTGACCTTCTGGTCGATGTGCCGTTTCAGGAAACGCGCGCCGTATGCCGGGCTGTAGCCTTTTTCGGTGAGCGAGTCGATCGCGGCTTCGGTTATTTCGATGACCTTGCCCTGGCGTTCCATATTGCGTTTGATCTTGCCGACATATAGCCCGGCGATCTCTCGCACCTCGTCCATCGTCAGCGGCGAGAAGATAATGATCTCGTCGATACGGTTGCGGAATTCGGGTGTGAAACGCGTTTCGGCCGCCCGCATAACGTCGCCCTTGATGGCGTTGACGTCGCCGACGGATTTCATGCCGAAGCCGAGCGGTTTCTCGTACTTCTTGAAATTCTCGGACCCGAGGTTAGACGTCATAATGACGATCGCGTCGGAAAGATAGACCTTCTTGCCGCGGCCGTCGGTCATCCAGCCTTCGTCGAACGCCTGCAGGAACAGGTTCATCAGGTACGGCGAAGCTTTCTCGACCTCGTCGAGCAGCAGGACGGTGTACGGATTGTCGCGGAGCTGTTCCGTCAGGATGCCGCCGCGTTCCGAACCGACGATGCCGCGCGGCATGCCGATAAGCTTTTCGATGCCGACGGTGCCGTCACCGTATTCGGACATATCGATACGGATCATCTTGCCTTCGTCACCGAACATGAATTCGGCAACTGCCTTCGCAAGCTCCGTTTTACCTACACCGGTCGGGCCGAGGAAAAGCAGCACGCCGTCCGGCGCATAATGGTTTTCCTTGAGCGGGCCCTTGTTCAGGCGAAGCCTTTCGGCGACGGCTCGGACCGCTTCCTTCTGGCCGATCACGCGATTGCCGAGGTCGGCCTCCATTGCGGAGAACCGGTCGGACGTATCGCGATAGATCATGTCCTTCGGGATGCGCGATTCCTGCGAGATGACGTCGATTATGTGCTCGGGTTTAACAACGAGCGAAGCCGGTTCGTTTATCTCGACCTTAACGGACGCGGTATCGAGCCAGCCGATGGCCTTGTCCGGAAGGTGCAGGTTGCGGATATATTTCGGAGACATTTCGAGAGCGGTATTGATCGCTTCGTCCGAAATGGTGACCGAATAATTTTTCTCCAAACGCGGCCGCAGGCCGAACAGGATCTCCTTGGTCTCATCGATCGTCGGCTCATCAACCTTTACGAGGCGGAAACGGCGGGCGAGAGCTTCGTCCTCGCCGATGTATTCCTTGTATTCGGTCGATGTGGTCGCGCCGATGATGCGGAGTTCGCCGCGGGCGAGCGCCGATTTGAACATATTCGCGGCGTCACTGGACGTGCCCAAAGCGGCGCCGGCGCCGATGATCGTGTGCGCTTCGTCGATGAACAGAATGATGTGATCCTTTTCCTTTACTTCGTCGATGATGCCCTTGATACGCTCTTCGAACATACCGCGGAGCATGGTGCCGGCAACGAGGCCGCCCATCTGAAGCTGGACGATATGCGCGTCGCGAAGACGTGCGGGAACCTTTTCAGGCTCGAGTTCGATCAGGCGTGCGAGGCCTTCGACGACGGCAGTCTTGCCGACGCCGGGCTCACCGACAAGCATGGGCGAATTCGAGCGTTCGCGGTGCGAAAGGATCTCGATCATCTGGCGGATCTCGCCTTCGCGGCCGATGGTCGGCGGGATCTTGTCCTGACGGGCAAGCTTGTTCAAAGACACGCCGAAATGCCGCAGGAAAGAAGGCAATTCGTATTTTTGCCGCGTGCGTTCTTCTTCCTTTTCGCGTTTGCGGATACGTGTACGTGCCGTCTGCGCAACTTCCTCGGACGGAACGCCGAGGTTCTGAAGCACATCGTTCAGAATGCTGCGTTCGTCGTTCGAAAGCACGTAGAAAATGTCGCTGCCGTCGATGACGCGGCGTCCCTGCGAACGGGCGCGGTCCATCGCACGTTTGAACAATTCGGTCGTTTCGGGCGCGATGCGAAATCCTTTGCCGGTATGCTGACGGCCGGTTTCCATGCGTTTTTCGATCAGGAGCCTGACCGAACGCGGATCGACCGAGAGGTCGCGCATCGTCGAGGTAAAGAGTTCGTCTTCTTCTCTGGCGACGGCATGCAATATGTGTTCGATCGACACGTAATTCTGGTCGCGCTTTTTCGATTCATCCAGAGCGGTCTCAAGAACACGCCGGCCGCTCTCGCTGAATTTGTCTTTGTATGCGTCTATGTCTGCCATAAATCTTGTATTTTGGTGCCGAAACTTTGATGCCGTAATGACGACAGCTTTTGCCCGACAAGTATATTAACACTTCGCAAACAGGCGGAAAAGAAATTTTGTCTCCGGCAAGGCCGGGCCTGTCTGCGAAAACACGCGCTTCGTCCGACTCTGATACACCCGCGAACGAAGCGCGCAAATTTGATTCCAGAAAGTTAAAACAAACGGTGGGATACTACATTCTTCTAACCGGCCGTCTAACCGGCGGTTTGTGCCATGGCCTTTCCAACCTGTACGCGTGCGGCACGCAGCAGGCGGTCACCGAAACGGTATCCGCGAAGGTATTCGGCCGTGACCTTGCCGTCATTTTCGGGCTCGACCGGCTTCATATCGACTGCTTCGTGAACTTCGGGGTCGAATTCCGCGCCGACCGACGGAACCGGTTCGACGCCGACGCTGACAAGCGCCTGTTCGAAAGAGCGTGCCGTTCCGATCACGCCGTCGCGCAGATGATCGAGCGACGGGTCCTTTTCACTGGCGGCGACCGCCAGGTTCAGGTTGTCCAGCACGGGCAGCAGCGTCGTGAGAAAATTGAATTGGCCCTGTTTCGAGCGGTCTTCGAGCGTTTTCATCAAACGTGCACGCATATCGGCGGTCTCTTTTTCGAGACTAGCCTTTGCCTCTTCGAATTTTGCCTGTACGCCGACGAGTTTTGCCTCAGCAGCCTCGCGTCGTTCGGTCTCGGCCAGAAGTTTTGCTTCGAGCTCGATCTCGCGGGGCGATTTTACCGGTTCCTTCGGCGTTTCGTCCGCTCCGCCGACGCGCTCGCCGCGTTCGTTAAAACGGCGTTTGTCGTTAATCGGTATCTCGCGGCCGCCTTCGTCGAATGAATCTTCGTTGTTAAAATCCTGTTCGTTCATCTTTCTTCTCTTAAACATTGGTTAATACTAAATATTAAATCGTAAACCGCGAATAAGAAAGCGGGCGCGGTTTACGATCTTCTGTTACTAACGCGCCGGTCAACTGACGGCCGCTTTCTGTTCGCCGTCGCCGGGAGCGAATTTCATTTCGCCGCCGTCGGCCGAAACGTGTACGGTCTGGCCGGCCGAGATCTCGCCATTGAGCAGCTTGACCGCGAGCGGATTCTGGATCAGCGACTGGATCGCACGTTTCAGCGGCCGCGCACCGTATATCGGGTCGTAGCCTTCCTGTACGAGCAGGTCCTTCGCCGAATCTTCCAGGACAAGCGTAACACCGCGTTCCTCGAGCATCGAGCGGAGGCGTTCGAGCTGTACGTCGATGATCTGTGCGATCTGTTCGCGGCTGAGCTGGCTGAACACGACGATGTCGTCGATGCGGTTCAGGAACTCGGGCTTGAAGTAATCGCGCAGCACCTGTACGACTGCTTCGCGAGCCTGTTTTTCGTCGCTGCCCGCGGATTGGATCTCGCGCGAACCGAGGTTCGACGTCATGATCAGGACCGTGTTCTTGAAATCGACCACGCGACCCTTTGAATCCGTGAGCCGGCCGTCGTCAAGGATCTGTAAAAGAACGTTGAAAACGTCCGGGTGCGCCTTTTCGATCTCGTCGAAAAGCACGACGGAATAAGGCCGGCGGCGGACGGCTTCGGTCAATTGGCCGCCTTCTTCATAGCCGACATATCCCGGAGGCGCTCCGATCATTCGTGCGACGGCATGCTTTTCCATGTATTCGGACATGTCGAGCCGCACCATCGCTCGTTCGTCGTCGAACAGAAATTCCGCAAGTGCACGCGCCGTTTCGGTCTTTCCGACGCCTGTCGGCCCGAGGAAAATGAACGAGCCTACGGGCCGGTTCGGGTCCTGCAGGCCGGCACGGGCACGCCGCACGGCGTTCGCGACGGCAGAAAGGGCTTCGTCCTGGCCGATGACGCGGCGGCGAAGATTGCCTTCCATGCCGACGAGCTTCTGCATCTCGCCTTGAAGCATCTTGGAAACCGGCACGCCGGTCCATTTCGCGACGACCTCGGCCACGTCCTCTTCGTCGACCTCCTCTTTAAGAAAGACGCCGTCCTTCTGAAGGTCGCTGAGGCGCTGCTGTTCGGCCTGAAGCAATTTTTCGAGCTCCGGAATGCGGCCGTACTGCAATTCGGCGGCACGGTTAAGGTCGCCTGCCTGGCGGGCGCGTTCGAGTTCGAGCTTTGCTTCTTCGAGCTGTTCCTTGCCCGTACGCATCTTTTCGATCTCTTCCTTTTCGGACTGCCATTTGGCCTTCATGCCGGAAGATTTCTCTTTCAGGTCGGAAATGCGCTTTTCGATGTCTTCGAGCCTTTCCTTAGATTTTTCGTCCGTTTCGCGGGAAAGCGCCTGCCTTTCGATCTCGAGCTGGAGTATCTCGCGTTCGAGAACGTCGATCTCCTGCGGAAGGCTGTCGATCTCGATACGAATTCGCGAAGCGGCCTCGTCGATAAGATCGATCGCCTTGTCCGGCAGGAAACGGTCGGTAATATAACGGTTCGAGAGCGTAGCCGCAGCAACGATCGCGGCATCCTTGATGCGTACGCCGTGATGGACCTCGTAGCGTTCCTTCAAACCTCGAAGAATGGCGATCGTGTCCTCGACCGTAGGTTCGCCGATGTAGACCTGCTGGAAACGCCGTTCGAGCGCTTTGTCCTTTTCGATATATTTCTGATATTCGTTCAGCGTCGTCGCACCGACAGCGCGGAGCGTGCCGCGTGCGAGAGCGGGTTTGAGCATGTTCGACGCGTCTATCGCGCCTTCGGAGGCGCCGGCGCCGACAAGTGTGTGCAGTTCGTCAATAAAAAGAATTATCTGGCCTTCGGCTTTTTCGATCTCGTTAAGAACTGCCTTCAAGCGGTCCTCGAACTCGCCGCGGTATTTCGCGCCGGCGAGCATCGCGCCGAGGTCCAGCGAGACAAGTTTTTTGTTCTTAAGGGTTTCCGGGACATCGCCGGAAACGATGCGCTGGGCGAGGCCTTCGACGATCGCCGTTTTACCAACACCCGGTTCGCCGATCAGGACCGGATTGTTCTTGGTCCTGCGGGAGAGGATCTGGATCGTGCGGCGAATTTCGTCGTCGCGGCCGATCACGGGATCGAGCTTGCCCTTGCGGGCGCGTTCGGTCAGGTCCTGGGCGTATTTCTCCAGAGCCTGAAAATTCTCTTCGGCGTTGGGGTCGGTGATGCGCGAACCGCCGCGCATATCGGTGACGACCTTTTCGGCGTCGTCTTTATTAATTCCGTTCGTGCGCAGAATGCGGCCGGATTCGCCGTCCTTTTCGCCGGCCATGGCGAGCAGGAGATGCTCGGTCGATATGTAATCATCCTGCATCTTTTCGGCCTCTTTCTGGGCTTCCTGAAAGATCGTGTTCGTGCGCGAGCTGAGATACTGTTGGCCGCCCGTGACCTTCGGGAATTTCTCTATGGCCGCTTCGACCTCCGTGAGGATCGCCTGAGCATTTGCGCCGATCTTTCCGAGGATAGGGCGTACGACGCCTTCCTTTTGCTGGAGCGTCGCCGCAAGAAGATGCTCGGGCTCGACCTGCTGGTTCTGGTTTTTCTCGGCAATGCCGATCGCTTCCTGAACCGCTTCCTGGCCGCGAATTGTGAATCTGTCGAATCTCATGGTCTTTTACCGATTATGTTATCGCAAAGACGCGGAGACGCAGTGGGCTTTTCGGACGGTCTCCGAGAATCGCACTGCGTCTCAGCGAAAAATATTAAGCGTTTGCGGGCTTTGATGCCGCTTTTGTATCGATCGTCTTCGGCTCGGCGTCGCCGCCGGTCACCTCGATCTTGCGCGCCTTGGTCTCTTCGCGTTTCGGAAGCGACACACGCAGCACGCCGTTATTGAATTCAGCCTTTGCCCCTTCGGCCGTTACTGTCTGCGGCAGGGTGAACGAACGCGTGAAAGAGCCGTAGCTTCGCTCGACGCGGTGATAATTATCACCTTCCGTCTTCTTTTCGAATTTCCGCTCGCCCCTGAGCGTGATGACATTGTTTTCGATCGTAAGGTCGAAATCGTCCCGCTTCATTCCGGGCAGTTCGGCTTCGAGCACAAGGTTTTCCTTGTCTTCAAAAATATCAACGTTCGGGCTCCAGGCGCCGAGATTCACCTCGTCGCTGCCGCGCGGCGTCATGCCGGTAAAAAGACGCGTCATTTCGTCCTGCAGGCTGCGGAGCTCCCTGAATGGGTCATATCTAACTATGTTCATAATCATCCCTCCAAAAATACAAGATAAATGACTAATCAATTAGTCTGGTATCATAATAAAACTTGAGTGTGTCATTGTCAAGTCTAAAAATAGCCAATGAATTTGGTGCCGTAAGTCCACTTTTTGCCTGTTCTTGGGTGACATTTTGAGGTTTGGTCGGGTATATTTAGCTTCGCAACTCTTTGGAAATTCGGGCACGGCTGGCTTATCGGCTGATCAAGCTCGCAATTATCCGGTTAACAAATGAATATTTTCCGGGAAATTCTCTGGCCGATCGTGGCGGTCGTCGCGGCGTTTGTTGTCGGCGGTTTGATCATTCTGGCCCTGGGCGATGATCCTTTCGCGGCGTATGGATGGCTGTTGTCGAGCTCGTTCGGGTCGGTGAAGGACATTGGCTGGACGCTCCATTACGCGACGCCGCTGATATTTACGGGCTTGGCGGTTGCGGTAGCATTTCGCTGCGGGCTGCTGAACATCGGTGCCGAAGGGCAATTGTACGTCGCGGCATTTGCTGCAGCGTGGGTAGGCATAAAATTCGGCGGGACGGTCGTAAACGACGTCAATTGGTCGTGGGCGAGCCTGCCGGCGGCTGTGCTGGTCCCGATGTGCATGCTGACGGCGGTGGCGGTCGGCGGTTTCTGGGGATTTATTCCGGGATATCTGAAGGCGAAGTTCGGCTCGCACGAAGTTATCAATACGATAATGCTGAATTTCGTTGCGATCGCGCTGGTCGGGTATTTCACGCAATATCATTATAAGGTCGCTGGCGACCCGATCCAGCGGACGGCTGAGATCGGCGAAGCGGCGACGATACCGCGGATCAACGAATATTTAACATTCATACCGCACGACGTTCCGCTGAATATTGCCTTTCTGATCGGCGTGCTGATGTGCGTCGCGGTTTACGTTTTCCTTTGGAAGACGAAATGGGGATATGAGCTGCGGGCGGTGGGTGAGAACCCTTCGGCGGCGGAATACGGCGGAATTTCTCCGAGCAAGCAGATCATCGTGGCGATGACCCTTTCAGGGATGCTGGCGGGAATGGTCGCGATCGGCGAGGTGCAGGGAACGCGGCATCATTTCGAATCGGGGTTCTCGGCGGATTGGGGATTTCTGGGGATCGCGGTCGCGCTGCTAGGGCGGAACCATCCGTTGGGCGTATTTATCGCGGCGATATTCTTTGGCGTGCTGCTGCGGGGCGAGATCTTCGTAGATGCGTTCACGCGGTATGTTTCGAAGGACCTCGGCTGGGTGCTGCAGGCGGTCATTATTCTTTTCGTTGCATGTTTCCAGATATATACGCGGCGCGGAGGACGTAGGGCGAAATGAACGAGATCTTTACCATCGCGCTGCTGTTTGCGGCGATACGTTCGGCCACACCGCTTATCTTCGCGGCGCTCGGCGGGATGTTCTCGGAGCGTTCGGGCGTGATCAATATCGCGCTTGAGGGGTTGATGCTGGCCGGGGCGTTCACGGCGGCGGTCGTTACATTTCAGACGGGCAATCCGTATTTCGGGTTTGTTTCGGGAATTGCCGCGGGCGCGTTCTTCGCATTGATATTCGCGGTCGCGTGTATCAAGTTCGAGGCCGACCAGGTCGTCGCCGGAATGGCGATCAATTTTCTGATGATCGGATTGCCGGCGTTGATCAGCGGTGTGATCTACGATTCGACCGGATCGACGCCGCAGATCGATAAGGCCTATCAGATCCCTAACTTTTACAACAGCATCTCCCTGGCGTCGATCATTGTTTTCGCGCTCGTGCCTGTTTGCTGGTACGTGCTGTATAAAACACCGTTCGGATTGCGTTTGCGGGCGACGGGTGAAAATCCGGAGGCGGCGGACGCTGCGGGCGTAAGCGTCGTGCGGCTGCGTTATATCGCTGTGGTAATTTCGGGCGTGCTGGCCGGAGCCGGCGGCGCGTACCTGTCGACGGGGCAATCATCGCTGTTCACCAAACAGATGACGGCAGGCCGCGGATTTATCGCTTTGGCGGCGCTTATCCTCGGCAAATGGAAACCAGTCCCGGTGATGCTCGCGTGCCTGTTCTTCGGGTTCATGGAAGCGCTGACGATCCAGATACAGGGCGCGATCACTATGCCTTCCGGCGAACCGATCCCCGTGCAGTTCATCGAGATCATTCCGTATATTCTCACGATCATCGTTCTTGCCGGGTTCATCGGTGCGTCGCGCGCGCCGAAGGCTCTCGGGACGCCGTACAGAAAAGAGAGTTGATGGAATGCGGGGCATTGTGCCCGCGAACACAGATAAGCCGGGCGTTTTATCTGTGTTAAGCTGTTGTGTCTTTATTTTATGAGTTTCGAGAAAGCCGTCGAAGCGGCCGAATTCATCAGGTCGAAATATTCCAAGCCCGTCGAGACGGCGGTCGTTTTGGGCAGCGGTTTGGGCGCCTTCGCGGACGAACTGTCGGACGCGGTAGCGATCCCGTACGAAGACGTCCCGCATTTTTCGCGCTCGACGGTCGAAGGGCACGCGGGCCGGTTGGTTCTGGGCGAGATCGGGGGAATTCCTGTTGCCGTGCAGCAGGGCAGGTTCCATTATTACGAAGGCTATGATATGCCGCAGGTGACGTTTCCCGTGCGGACATTCGGCAGGCTGGGCGTAAAGAATCTGATACTGACGAACGCCGCGGGCAGTCTCGATACGGAAATGAAACCCGGCAGCCTGATGCTCATCAGCGATCATATCAATATGATGGGAACGAACCCGCTGCGCGGCGCGAATGACGAGCGATTCGGCCCGCGGTTTCCGGATATGACCGAGGTTTACGACCGCGAATTTCAGCGGATAGCGATCGAGACCGCGAACGAGATCGCGCAGGAGCGTTTCGACAGCGGGCATGATGCGAAAAGGACCGATTTTCTGCATCGGGGTGTGTATTGCGCCCTGTCTGGCCCAACGTACGAGACACCGACCGAGATACATTTGTACCGCCTGCTGGGCGCGGACGCGGTCGGGATGTCGACGGTGCCGGAAGCGGTCGCCGCCAGGCATCAGGGAATGAAAGTGCTCGGCATTTCGTGCATCACGAATTTCGGCGCCGGAATGACCGAAGAGCCGATCAATCACGAAGAGGTAATGGAGACGGGCGCGCGGGTGGCGGAGGTCTTCAAGGAGCTGTTAAAGAGAGTAATTCATCGAATGGCGTGAGCCGGCACGAGATACTATGATCATCGGAATCTGCGGCGGAACAGGGTCTGGCAAAACGACGATCGCGAGGGCGATAGTCGAGACGGTCGGCGCGCACAATGTCGTGCTGATCGAACAGGACTCCTATTACCGAAACCTTGCGGACCTGCCGCTGGATGCGCGGCACCAGGCAAATTTCGATCATCCGGATTCGATCGACAGCGAACTTCTGGTCAATCACCTTAAACGATTGAAGGCGGGCGACCCGGTCGAGATGCCGATATACGACATGGTGACGCACACGCGCGACGACCGCGTCGAGATCATTGAACCGAAACCGGCCGTGATCGTCGAAGGGATACTGATATTTTCAGAGCCGCGCGTGCTGGATATGCTGGACGTACGCGTTTTTGTGGATACGCCGGACGACGTGCGGCTGATGCGGCGGATGCGGCGCGACATAAATGAACGCGGGCGTTCGTTCGAGCGGACACTGGAACAATATGAGCGGACGATACGGCCGATGCATTTCGAATTTGTCGAGCCATCAAAACGTCATGCGGACATCATTATTCCCGAAGGAGCACAGACAGGCATAAGCGTCGATTTTCTGTGCAGCCTTGTTAGGGAAAAACTCAACAGTCAGAACGGGCTGGTAAGATGAACATTGAGGACCTGATCAGATCGGCCGCCGAAGTTCGCGAGCGAGCGTTCGCGCCGTATTCGAATTTCAAGGTCGGAGCGGCGGTCGTGACGGCGGACGGCAAAGTCTATACGGGCTGTAATATCGAATCGGCAAGTTATGGCCTGACAATGTGCGCCGAACGCGTGGCGATATGGAAGGCCGTTTCGGAAGGCGAGAGAAGCTTTTCGCAGATCGCCATTGCCGTCGATACCGAACAGCTTACGCCGCCATGCGGAGCGTGCCGCCAGGTGATCTGGGAATTCTGCGGCGACGTGCCCGTAACGCTGGCGAATATGGACGGAATAGCCGAAACAATGCAGATGAGAGAACTGCTGCCGCGGGCGTTCGATTCGGAATTCTTGGAGCCTTCAGACGATCAACCACAGAGTCACAGAGAAGAAGTGACAGGGATAGAGTAGATAAAACGGGATCCCTGACGGGACCGTTCGGAGAAACACTATCGCGCCTTGTTTTTGTCTCTCACTTCACTGAGTTTAAGATCCTAATTTTGTTCATGAAATATATATTTAGATACATATTCACGATACTGACCGTGTTTTCGATCTGTTTATCGGCGGCGGCTCAGAAAACGACGGGAAATCCCAAATCACAGCAAGATCTCCTGATCTGGGGCGGGACGGTCGTGACGATGGACAAGGACCGGCGGGTCATTGAGAACGGAGCGGTGCTCGTTCGCGGGAATAAGATCGTGGCCGTCGGAAAGACGGAGGAGATACGGCCGCGTTCGTATGCAGCCATAAATGCGACGGGCTACGTTATTATTCCGGGGCTGATAAACACGCACACGCATGTGCCGATGTCGCTTTTCCGCGGGATCGCCGACGACCTGGACCTGCAGGAATGGCTGACGAATTACATATTTCCGGCGGAGGCAAAGAACGTCGACGAGGCGTTCGTCCGAGCGGGCACGCGGCTGGGTGTCGCGGAAATGCTGCTCGGCGGAACGACGACGTACGCCGACATGTATTATTTCGAGGACGCGATCGCGGACGAGACGGCAAAGGCGGGCATGCGTGCGGTGCTCGGCGAAACGATCCTCGATTTTCCGGCGCCGGACAACAAGACTTGGGCGGACGGCATAGCGTACACGGAACGGTTCATCAAGAAATGGCAGGATCATCCGCTGATCGTCCCGGCGATCGCGCCGCACGCGCCGTACACGGTTTCGCAGGAACACCTGCTGGAAGCCCGCGGCGTCGCAGACCGTCTGAACGCTCCGCTGCTGATACACCTTGCCGAGGCAAAGACCGAGACCGAATATACACAGCAGAAATACAAGGGAATGCGGCCGATCGAATTCGTCGACAGCATCGGTTTTCTGAAGGGCAAAACTGTCGCCGCGCATGTCGTCCAAGCCAATGAGAAAGAACTCGATATCCTGAAGCGGCGTGACGTTGGCGTTGCTCACAACCCGCAATCGAATATGAAGCTCGCGGCGGGTGTTGCGCCGGTTCCGGCGATGCTCGAACGCGGAATGCGCGTTGGGCTCGGGACGGACGGTGCGGCGTCGAACAACGACCTGAACATTTGGGAAGAGATGGACACGGCCGCGAAATTGCACAAGGTATTTTCGGGCGATCCGAAGGTCGTGTCGGCGGAACAGGCGTTCGAAATGGCGACGATCGGCGGCGCGCGTGCGCTGTATATGGAAGACCGGATCGGGTCGCTCGAGGCCGGAAAGCTCGCGGACATCGTTCTCGTCGATCTTCGCGGCTTGAAGACCCAGCCGATGTATAACGTCTATTCCCACCTGGTTTACGCGGCGAAATCGACGGACGTAAAGGCCGTCATCATCGACGGTAAGATGGTCATGCAGAACGGGCGTTTGTTTTTCATGAACGAGAGTGCTATAAAAAGAGACGCAAACGCATACCGCGAAAAAATCATCAACAGTTTATCGAAGAAATAACGGGCCGGCCGTGAAAAGCCGCCGAAAATATGATTTTTCGAGGGAATGCACATTTCTTTTAATAAGAGTAAGCAGGGTCGTTAAAAGTGAGCCTTCCTATGTAGTTCGCTTGGCCTTTACGGAAAATTTAAGTCAAAAGGAGGACTGAAAATGCCGTTAAATGTCAGAAGGTTTTGCACTTCGGTTTTATTGGTCTTTTTAGCATTTACAACAATATCGAACGCACAGACGCCGGCTCCCGCAACCAACGGCGTACAGGCCCCGGCTCCTACCTCGGGCGACGTTATGCGCGAGCGGATCTCGCGGGCAAAAGCCTTCATAGCGGTTAGGAACTACAACGCCGCGATCTACGAACTCGAAAGCATTCGCAAGGAAACCAACGACCAATCGGTGCAGGCGGTCACGAACGTCCTGCTGATGAACAGCTATCTCGAGCAAAGCGATTACAAACGCGCTCAGGAATTCCTCAACGAATTTTACCGGTCATACAAATCGAACAACGCACATTCGGCCGTTTATTATTACGCCGTCGCGGGCCAGATCGTCGCCGGCGCGCGAAACCGCGCCGAACGCTACCGTGCGTTGGGGCTGAACGTTTCGGACCGCAACCTGCCGCTCGAAGCGGTGAACGATATCGAGAAGATGCGCGAGACGCTTGAACTCGTCGTTACGCAATCGAAGGAAGCATCGGCCGATAAGGCGAAAGCACCGCAGGCGATGGCACTGCTCGAAGAAGCGAGCAGTTCGCGAAGCCTGCTGGCACGCGACGATTACGACGCACGCCGGTGGAAGAACGAGATCGGCGACGCGCGTGAACAGATGGCTAGCTCACGCAGCGTCGTGCTGAATGCCGTGAACGCTCCGGGCGAAAACGTGGTCGCACAGAACACGTCGGCCGTTACGGCGCCGGCGGCCTCCGAACCTGCGGCATCGGGACCGGCTTTCAAACCGGTTGCCGATACGTCGCCGAAGCCTGCTCCGGCAGAAACGCGGCCGGCGGCTGACGAACAGAAAAAGCAGGACGAAGCGCCGAAAGCGGAATCATCTCCGGCCCCGCGTGCGATCAAGATAGTCGGCCGTCAGAACGAGGCGAAACCCGAAGCAAAACCAGCTCCCGCCGCTGAAAAGAAGGAAGAATCACCAAAACCAGCGGCAGCAGCCGGCCCGATGGAGGTCGGTTCCCTGATCGGATATGCGACGAAGCAATCGCAGCCCGTCTATCCGCCAGCGGCCCGCAATCTGCGTACGACCGGCGTCGTTAAGGTCGATATCACCGTCGATGAGAACGGCGACGTGACCGAAATAGACGGCGCGAGCGGCCCGGCGCTGCTGCAGACGGCGGCAAAGGACGCCATCCGCAAATGGAAATTCAGGCCGTTCGTCCGCGAAGGCCAGCCGGTTCGTGCGAAGGGGTTCATTAACTTTAACTTCTCGCTGTAAACCGTAAATTCCGTTCCGCCGCGTTCCGCCGGCGTTCCAGTGTGCGGTGGAACGTGCAAGCCGTTGATGCCGCAAGGTTTAGCGGCACAAAATCCGCAGATTCCGCTCATTTTCGAAAAAACTTTCGCCGCAGCCTAAACCTTTTGTTTTCAACAAACGTTCGCCGCGCAGCGTGGAACGCCTTTCCTTCCGAAACCTCTTGGATTTTCAAATATCAAGCCTCGGCCGCAAGGCGTTGCAGCCGTGCACGAGTATATCATACATAGGACGCCGCGGTCGATGACTTTTTTCGGGCGGGCGGCAACCTTTTCACTGGGTGTGCCGCCTAATGTTCAGGCAGGGCATTGTCACCGCAGAGACGCAGAGGCACAGTGATCGTTAGACAACATCGTGCCGCTGCATGACAATTCATTCTAATCACTTATGATCACGAAATATCTTCCACCGCTTTTACTGTTGATGTTATTCAGCTCAATTTCCGCACAGACACCCGCGGTCGAACCCGGTGTGTCGCAGGAGCTAGCCCGATGGCGGGCGGCGCATTATTCGGATGTGCAGTACCGGCTGAACCTGACGCTCGAGAAAATGTCGCCCGTGCTGAAGGGGACGATCGAGATACGGGTCAAGGTGGGAACGCCGGCGCCCGCGTCCGCATCAGAGATCCCTCCCATCATTCTCGACTGGCGAAAGATCAAGGGACATGAGGAGAGGTCGGCGATCTCGAACGTGTCGATCAACGGCGTTGCGGTGAAGAACCCACCCGCTAACGCAGGTGGTTCCGCCTATGAGGTCAACGAGCACCTCGTTTTTCGTGACGGCGTCGTCCGGGGCGAGAACGTGATCAAGCTGGATTTCACGTCGCCGATCCTGACCAGCGGGTCTGCTATCACTCGGTACATCGATAAGGAAGACGGTTCGGAATATATCTACTCGCTGTTCGTCCCAAGCGATGCGAGCACGGCGTTCCCGGTGTTCGATCAGCCGGACCTGAAGGCGAGGTTTTGGGTTGATCTTATCGTGCCAAAAGAGTGGAAGGTGATTTCGAATACCGATATTGTCGTTTCGTCTTTTCATCCTCAGTACGCGGATGACCCGAGAGAAGCATTACTTCTGGATCACTCCGCACCCATTTTTGTGCCTTTGGGAATGCGTTTGCACAGGTTTTATGAAACTAAACCAATTAGTAGTTACTTGTTTGCCTTTGCGGTTGGAGACTTTACGGACTTCGTAGAGGAATCATCCGAAGCAGAAAAAGCGAAGTATGCCGCCGATCTGGCAAAGGATCCTCTCAAGATCCGCATGGGTCCTGGACGTGACAAATCCAACGTTTATGTTCGCAAGTCGCAAGCCGCTAAGTTCAAGCCGCATGCGGCGGAGGTGTTTCGGCTGAATCGCAAGGCTATCAAATACCTCGAGGAGTATTTCGATTACAAGTTCCCGTTCCCGAAGTACGATCTGGTTCTGATACCGGAATTTCCGTTTGGCGGGATGGAGCATGCGGGGGCGACGTTTTTAAGGGAAGCTTCGATCATCTTCCCTCAGGAGCCGACGAAGAGCGACCATATCTCGCGCGCGATCCTGATCTTTCACGAGGCGGCACATCAGTGGTTCGGGGACACGGTGACGATGCGGTGGTTCGACGACCTGTGGCTAAAAGAAGGTTTTGCGAATTTCGCCGCTTACAAGGCGATGGAGCAGATCATGCCGGAAATGAACGCGTGGAAGGTCTTCTACGAACGCGTCAAACAAGCCGCCTACCAGACCGACTCGACCAAAGGCACGACGCCGATCTACCAGAAGATACCGAACCTTTCGGCCGCAAAATCCGCCTACGGCAACATCGTCTACAACAAAGCCCCGGCGTTTCTGCGTCAGGCAGAGTTTTATCTGGGCGAGGACAAATTCCGGACGGCAGTGCGGGCGTTTTTGAAAAAGCATGAATTTAGGAATGCGGGATGGGAAGATTTGGTTGGGGAGTTCATTGCTACTTCTCCTGCGAGCGACGGACGACGGTATTGGAGCGAGTTGACGCCGGAACGCAAGAAAAGGTTCGAGGAAGGAAGGGCTAGATACTTGCGAGATTGGGCCAATTTTTGGGTAACGCAGAAGGGCGTCGCTGTCATTAAAGTGGGGTTAACGGAAGGCCACTACGAGCGCAGAATTCCATCTGCCCCGGGAACTTGGGCGGCGGCTAGTGGTATGGCACCAGCGCTCGGCCTTACAATTCCACCATCCTTCGAGGATTCATCTTGGGCCTTGTCTACCAAAACCTTGTATCGCTATGGTACCGAAGAGATCGTTACAAATACGAGTATCTCGGGGAATCCGTGGACGGAGGAACTGCCAAAACTCTTTGATAAGAATGATAAGTTTGATCGAAATCACCCATGGCCGGACCTGATCTTCCCAAACTACGGCGATTACGGCTACGGCATTTTCCTCCTCGACGAGAAGAGCCGCGATTATGTTCTAAAGAACATCCAGAACGAGCGTGACCCGTTCCTGCGGTCGATGATGTGGGGCGCGCTGTGGGACAGCGTGCGGGAGGCGGAGCTGGCCCCGAGGGAATATGTTGAGCTTGCCATCCGGACGCTTTCTGCCAACGCGACCGCAAAGAACGCGGCCGATACTTCTGATCAAGGAGGTGAGCAGGACGAGCTTACGATCCAGACCATCCTCGGGCGCGTTTCCACCGCGATGACGTATTATCTTTCGGACAGGCAGCGCGAAGCGCTTGCACCGAGGCTCGAAGCAGTCCTGATCGACAAAATGCAGAACGCCCCGACCCTGGGCCAGCGCGTGACGTTCTATAGAGCTTTCACCAACATCGCCTCTACTGAAAACGCCCGGAATGTACTCAAGCAGATGCTTGCTGGCGGCAAGAAGAGCACACTCCCTGCCGGTCGTGTTTCCGCGTCGGAAGCGGCGATCCCGCTGAAGGCCAAAGACCGTTTCGACATCGTCACGCGGCTGCTGATATTGGGCGATCCGGAGGCATCGAGTCTGCTTGCCGAACTGGAAAAAACGGAGACGAGCGATGACGCGAAGCGTTATGCGTATGCGGCGCGGGCGGGCATTGCGGCGGCGGAGGACAAGGCGGCTTATTGGGACGATTTTGTAAGGCAGAAGAGCATACCGGAGAGCTGGCTCGAGGGAGCGCTGGGGCCGTTCAATTCGGTGCGGCATGCGGACCTGACCTTGCCGTATCTTGAATTGGCCTTAAAAGAACTTCCTCACCACAAACGCAATCGAAAGATATTCTTCGTCAACGGCTGGCTGGCGGCTTTCGTTGGCGGGCAGCGCAGCGAAGAGGCGCTGAATATCGTCAACAAGTTTTTGGCGGACAATCCGGGTTTGGATAAAGACCTGCGGCTGAAGATCCTCGAAGCGGCGGACGTAATAGAGCGAAGCGTGAGGATAAGAAACAAGTACGCGAAATAGCTAATTAGCGGGCCGGATCATACGGAGCGCACACAGCGGCCATACACACCTCGATTTTTCTGTCACAACCCGACGCAGCGCGGTGTTTTCTTTATTAAAAGGCAACGGTTGAACTGTGTCCGCAGGGTGAATATGCAGAAATTTCGATCGCTGCTGTCGATTTTTTTATACCGAACCGGAAACTTTTTTCGGCGGGAAAGCGTTAGAGATCGAATCATACAGTTTTTTGCACCCTTAGAGTAATTCAAGACGAGAGGAGTCCTGCCTTATGAAACGACGTGATTTTTTGGTCAAAAGCTCGTTAGCGGTGGCGGCAGCAGCCACTAGTGATCTATGGTTAAATAAGGTTCTCGCGGGAGAACCGATATCTATGAAATCCTCACTACTCGATACATATTTCCACGTAAACAAGGGCGACATCAGCAAAGTGCTCGCCGCCGCATTGGCGAAAGGAGCGGAATTCGCGGACCTTTTCTTCGAATACCGCATCACAACGAACCTCTCGTTCGAGGAAGATATAGTGAAATCGGCCCGCCGCGGCATCGTCCAGGGCGTCGGCGTCAGGGCCGTCAAGGGCGACCAGATCGGGTTTGCGTTCACGGAAGACCTGACGCTGCCGCAGATGCTGGAAGCCGCAGGCGCGGCCGCGGCGATCGCTTCGGACAACACCGCGAAGGCCCGCGTCGTCGGCGTCAGCGACATAAAGGTGAAGAACCTTTACCCCGTGACCGAGCTGGCCACATCGGCAAATCTCAGCAAGAAGCTAACCTTTATCAAGGAAGCCAATGCGGCCGCTAAGGCGTACGATCCGAAGATCGTGCGCGTCACGGTCGGGTTCAATGACGAGGTGAAGCACGTTGCGTACGCGAACAGCGACGGCGTTTTTTGGGAAGATTCGCAGCCGATCTTTATGTTCAACACGTCGTGCGTGGCCGAGGACGGAAAGATCCGCGAAACGGGCTATCAAGGCGGCGGCGGGCGCATCGGGCTGGAATATTTCAACAAGCGCAAGGCCGCGGACATCGCCAAGGCCGCCGCGCGGCTGGCGGTCCTGAACCTTTCCGCACAGGAAGCCGAAGCGGGCGTCCAGACGGTCGTGCTCGGGCAGGCGGAAAGCGCCGTGCTGCTGCACGAGGCTGTCGGGCACGGGCTCGAGGCCGATTTTAACTACAAGAAACTCTCGAACTATTCGGGCCGCGTCGGGCAAAAGGTCGCTTCGGAGCACTGCACGGTCGTTGACGAAGGCCTGTTCGAGAGTATGCGCGGAACGATCAATGTCGACGACGAAGGCAACGAACCGATGAGCACGACGCTAATCGAGAACGGAATACTGCGCGGTTATATGACCGACCGCATCAGCGCAAAACAGCTCGGCGTAAAACCGACCGGAAACGGCCGGCGCCAGGCTTACAACCACCCGCCGATGCCGCGAATGACCAATACTTACCTGCGTCCCGGCAAGTATTCACCCGAAGAGATCCTGGCGACCGTCAAAGACGGCATTTACGCCAAGGGCTTTACGGGTGGGCAGGTGGATATCACGAAGGGCGATTTCACATTCTCCTGCTCTGAATGCTACCGCATCGAGAACGGCAAGATCACCGCTCCGCTCAAAGGCGTGACGCTGGTCGGCAACGGGCCGGACGTTATGACGAAGGTGACGATGGTCGCGAACGACCTGAAATTCACCGACGGCGGATGGACGTGCGGGAAGAACGGCCAGATGGTGCCGGTCGGGATGGGAACACCGACCGTAAAGGTTTCCGAGATAACCGTCGGCGGGACCAAGGTCAAGGGCGACGGCAAGGCCTAAGAGGCGAGGAGGTGCTGAATGACAATGAAAGATTATAGAAGTTTGGCGTCCGAGCTCGTCTCGGAATTAAAAAGGCAAGGTGCCGACGCGGCGGACGTTTACGTCGTTTCGACGGTCGGTTTCAATACGACCGTCCGTTTGGGCAAGATCGAGCGGCTGCAGCAATCGATCAGCAAGGGCCTCGGGCTGCGGGTCATCAAGAACGGGGCGATGGCCAACACGTTCACGACGGATTTTGCCGACCGCGCGGTGAAGGACCTTGCCCGCGAGACGATGCAGATCGTGCAGGTGTCGAACGCGGACAAACACAACGGCCTGGCTCCGAAGGAACTGCTCGGGTCCTATGACGGAAAATTGATGCTGTTCGATGATTCGATCGAGAAGCTGACGCCAGAAAAGAAGATAGAGATGGCGCGCGTCGCCGAAGAAGCCGGGCTCAAATTCGACAAGCGGATCAAGAACGCGAACGGAAGTTTCTGGAGCGATTCGCGGTCCCAGGTAACGCTGGCGAATTCGGACGGTTTTACAGGCCAGTATCAGATGACGCAGGCCAGCCTGTCGGTAAACCTGGTGGCCGAGGAAGAGGACGGTACGAAGCAGACCGACGGGCATTATACTTTCGGCCGCTACCTCAATACACTTGCGT
>JAEZIT010000049.1 GCA_023436495.1 Acidobacteriota bacterium | reverse complement strand
CGTCAGCGCATTTTGGTTGTGCAAATTAAATCCGATCTCGGGCGACCAATCGTCTCGGAGCTTCTTCAACAGCCTGCCTTCAGGCGTCTGCAGTGCAACGGCATCACGGTTTATGTCAATGGACTGGAGGTTTCGACGCTGGTAAAGTTCCGCTCCGTCGGGATTGAGCATCGGGACAACGCGGATCGTCATTTCGCTCTCGATCTTTTTTACCAGCGGGGTTTCGCGATTTTGTTGCATCCACGCAAACATGTCGATGACGGCTGATGTAGCCGTAGGCTCGTCGCCGTGCATCTGCGACCACATGAACACACGCTTCGGTCCGCCGCCGAATTCTATCTGGAAGATCTCCCGGCCGCCGTTGCTGCGGCCGACCTCTTCGACCTTAACGCCCAGCTTTTTTAATTGATCAAGGTAACCAAGCAGGTCCTTATGCCGGACATCCGAAGGGAACTTGTTGGAAATATGGTTCTTTTCCCAGATCTCAGCAAGATCCAAGGGGGATTGGGCCAGGGTGTTCATTAGACAGAGCACGACAAGAAAGGAGCAGACAAACAGCGATCTCATAGCACTAAGATAAACCGAATTCTCGTATAACGGCAAGCGAGCTAAACGTTCCGGCGCAATGCCCGCAGGACCTCGCCGACGCTCCACGCCTGAGCAAAGCATCCGCGCGGATGATGCGGTTCAACGGCATCGAATATTTCGGAGATCTGACCGATGCCGGCCTCGCGAAGATGTGCTGAAAAACCGGATAGCAGCGCAGAAACTTCGCCACGGCGGTCCGGAAAAACGCGGCAGTAAGCATCGATATAAGGCCCAATCAGCCAACCCCAGACCGTGCCCTGGTGATAGGCGGAATCACGTGCGAAAGGCGAACCTTCATAAATAGGCACGTAAGCAGGATCTCGCGGAGAAAGCGAACGCAGCCCGACCGGTGTCAGCAGTTCGTCGCGAACCTTTTCGACGACCGCTCGCGCCCGTTCGCCCGTCAGGATCGGATAATGCAGCGATACGGCCAATATCTGGTTTGGGCGTACCGAACCGTCGCGGGTTCCGTTCTCAACCACATCGAACAGGCATCGTTCTGCCTCATTCCAGAACAAGGCATCGAAGCTGAGATTCGCCAGGTCCGCCATCGCGAGGTAGCGGGCGGAGTCTTTGTGATCGCCGAATCTCTCCGCAATGTCCGCCATAACGTTCAGAGCATTGAACCAAAGCGCCTGGATCTCAACCGGTTTTCCGGTGCGCGGGGTAATAACGAGCTCTCCGATCTTCGCATCCATCCACGTCAGCTGCACGCCGGGTTCTCCCGCGTACAGCAGGCCGTCGGTGTCTACGTGTATTCCGTACCGCGTACCGCGAAGATGCCATGCCATGATATCGACGAGCTTTTCGTAAAGATACTCGCGAACGAAGTCCACGTCGCCGGTCTTTTCAACGTAAGACCTGACGGCTTCGAAATACCAAAGCGATGCATCGACAGTGTTGTAGTCGGCCTTGGTGCCGGCGTCCGGAAAGCGATTCGGCAGCATTCCCTGCGAAATATGCTTTGAATATTCGAGCAGGATGTCTTTCGCGATCTCCGGCCGATTCGCCGACAGCGTTAATCCCGGCAACGCGATCATCGTATCGCGTCCCCAATCTGAGAACCAGGGATAACCGGCAATTACGGTATATCCCCGGCCGCGCGCGACGATAAACTGGTCAGCGGCGAGTACAAGAGCTTTCGTAAATTCGTCCTGCGCCTTCGCGCTTTTAACCAGGGCGAGGCGGCGTTTTTCCTCGGACTTGCGCAATTTCTCAGCTTTGCCGACCTTCTTTTCGGTAGAAACGATAACGGATGCCGGCCGCGCGAGATCGCATCTGAGCAAGAACGGCTGATACAGGTCTTCGGAATGATCGAAACCGCGCTCTTCTTCGATCGCATATTGAAAATTTCGATACCAATACCCAGTTCTCTCAATCTGCGCGCCGCCGTGGTGAAAATACAACGGCGGCATAGTGGGATATGGGCGGACCATTACGACATCGCCGTTCTCGGTGAATCCTTCGTCGAATCCCGGGTCCTCATGCTGCAGCGCGTGATAATCGGTAAATGAAAGTAGGGGCCGAAGCTCCAGCGTCAGTGAAACGCGGCTCATCGGTGACGCAACCACATACTCGATCACGGTCGTATTTTCGCCTTGCGCCATGAACAATCGCTTTTCAACGACGACGCCAGCTACGTCATACGTCCATATTGGAAAAGGGTCGAGCCGAAAATTTGTGAGATATTTATAACCCTGCGGATGGATCGAATCCGGAAATCGGTTCGCGGACAGTTCATAACTTTCACCGTCAATGATCAGCGTTTCCTCGAATTTTGAGAGCATCGTTATACGCCCGAGCGGCGGTTCAGTCGCGGCCGTTAATAGCCCGTGATAACGTCGGGAATTTGCGCCCGAGACCGTGCCGCAGGCAAAGCCGCCGATGCCGTTCGTTTCGAGCCATTCACGGCTCGTCGCTGCCGAAAAATCCGTGCAGATGTCGGAATCCAAACTTATCATTCGTTATTCGGCAACCTGCCCAACGATTGCCGGCCGAACAGCTTCCACATAAACTTCTTCGGTTCGGTCGATCATCCGGTCTAGCGAATAGGTGGATGTCGCATGTTGCTGCAGATTGGCAGCAAACGCTTGTCGGAGAGCTTCGTCTCGCAGAAGAATGCACACGCGTTCGGCAAGTTTTGCGGGTTCTTCGATCGGCACCAATAGGCCTTCATCACCGAGCAGTTCGCGGGCTCCTTCTGTGTTGGTCGCTACAACAGTCGTTCCGGCGGTCATTGCCTCGAGGATCGCAAGTCCGAAGCTTTCCGAATGCGAAGCCGAGACAAAAAGGTCTAGTGCTGAAAGAAGCGGCGATGTGTCATCGACCCAGTCGAGCCATAAATATCGATGTTCGAGGTCGAACACGCGGACAAGACGCTTCAATTCACGCCGGAATTTCTGGTCCAGGGAATGATCTTTCCCAACGATGACAAAACGCGCTTCGGGAAAACGGCGCGCTATCTCCTGCGAAGCGAGTACAAAATCCTGCTGTCCCTTGAGCGGCAACAGTTCACCGATCGTCCCGATCACAGGCACATCGAACGGGATGTTGTGGAGAAACCGAAACTCTTCGCGAAGTTTCTTCCGCCTTTCAGTACTGCGATCAGCCATTTCGATGCCGTTCGGAATGCAAACGACCTTTTCAGCGGGAAAAACGCGGCGAAGTCCGGATTCCACTGCGGATGATACGGCAATCGCCTTGTGCATATTACGAAGCGCGAAACGGTTGAATGGTTTCAACGCAAACAGAACATGGCGTGTCAGGATGAATGTTCCGCGTTTGGCCAGCACGCATGCAAGGCTTGCCGGAACATAATCGCGCGCGACGTGTGCATGGATGACGTCAATATTGTTATCGCGGACAAACGCCGCGATGCGCTTTGCGCTGAAAACCCCGAAAGAATTCCGTATCGAAACATGCAGAAAACGCTCGGGCGGTAAAAACGAAAGCCGCGCTTCCCATTCATTTGTCGGACGCAGCGCGACATAAACCTCATGGCCGCGTTCGTGCAGCCCTCGGCAAAGATCGACAAAATGCCGCTCTCCGCCCCCGAAATGCCTTGCTGATGAGATCTGCAGAATTCGCATCGAGTTTAGATTGTAATATATGCCCCGCTCAGGTCAATCAATTGCCCCTGAATACGGCATTGCGCCGATTTATTCTGAACAATAACGATTGTTCTTCTAAATGACGCCAAATCAGCCGTGCCGTCTAGGTTTTATTACCTTCGATTAAAAAAGGCACGCGTCAAATGACGCGTGCCGCATAGGGTTTCTCTCCCGTGGGAGAAAAACTAAAACTGGAACCTAGCCGCAAACTGGATCTGACGTTCACGATACAGCGTGCTGTCAGTGCCGGTTACGGTGCCGAAAGCATTGTTGAACGTAAGCGTGGTGGCCGACCCAGCACGGTTATACATGGTTTCGTTCACGCGGAAGATATGCGTGCGATTGACGATGTTGAATGCTTCGGCAAGAAGCTCGAGGTTCATCGTTTCGGTCAGGCGGAAACGCTTCGAAAGTCGAACGTCGATGTTCTGCAGATGCGGCAGACGGAACGAGTTGCGCGGAAGGCTCGGCACCTGAGTTCCACCAAAAGTGCGGTTCAGGCTGGTGCCCGAAACTACGCCGCTGTACGGTGCACCCGAGTAATGCGTAAAGATCGGTGAGATCTGCCATCCGTTGAGAACGTAGTCGCCGATAGAACGCTTGCTTCCCTTGTAAAATTCCGGAGCCCAAACAACACTTGCGACAAATTTATGCCGGCGATCGAAATTACTTACGCCGATGTCATAACGTCCGTCGAGAATATCATACGGGCTATTCGTCTGCGTAAACGTAGCCGAATTCTGGTTGGTGTCAGTTGCCTTGGCAAGGGTATAGCTGGCCTGGAACTGAAGCCCATCCGTGAAGCGGCGGTTTGCTTGAAGCACGAGCGCCTTGTATTCCGACTTGATGGTGCTCTGGATGCGTGTACGAGCCTGGTTTCCGATTGCCGGGAACCGACGATATTCTTCGAGTGTTATGCTCTGGCCTGCAAGCGGACCGTCCGCATAAGTAAACGTGCGGAAAATCCCTGTGCGCTCGTTGTTAAGATCAAAGAACGTCGGCAGGTTACGCCCAAGGCTGCCGATGAACGACGCCGAAATGACCGTGTTCCTGAAAAGCTGATGCTCGAGAATTACGTCGTACTGGTGAATTTTCGGAGCCTCAAAATCTTTATCGAAGAACTGGATTGCGGTTCCGACTTGTCCGACAGCGTTTTCCGGCAGAATGTTCGGGAAGATCGGAGCTCCGGCATCCGTTGCACTTAATGCGATCTGTGCCTGTCCGGCGGGGTTTCCCGTATTGATCAGGGCATTGTAGACTGTCGAGCTCTGAATACGTCCGTAGTAGATTCCGTAGCCGCCGCGAAGGCTCGTTCGTCCATCACCAAACAGGTCATAGGCAACACCGATACGCGGTCCGAAGTTGTTCTTGTCGCTAGGAATTGTGGAGGTGGCTTCTGCAACCGTGCGTCCGTCGTACGGGATGACTTCCGTGCTGTTGCTCGGAATCTGCGGCTCAGGGAGCTGCAGGTATTCGTAGCGAAGGCCGAGATTGACGGTCAACCGCGGAGTAATGCGGAAGTCGTCCTGGATGAAAAAGTTATAATCACGAGTCGAGAGCTTTAGCCCGCGAAGCCCAAGGCCCTGCTGGAACTGTCCCGACCAGCAGCGTCCAACCGTGCCCGTGCCCGAAGCACAAACCGTACCGGCCGGCAGCCCATTACGCCAATTAACATAATCCATGATGAAGTTATTGACGTTATTGTAGGAATAAGAGCCGGCACCGCGAAACAGGTTGTTGATGTCGTCGCTAACATGATTGAAGTCAAAGCCGAACTTAAACGTATGGCGGCCCTGCGACCACGTTACGGTATCGGCGAACTGCCACCGGCGTTCATCCGGGAACGAAACGCGATCAAGGAAATTCGGAGTACCGAATTCGAATCCGTTGGTGATCGAAACACCCGGCGAGCGCGTTCCGCCGAGAGCGGTGGTAGGCTCACCCGGCATCGGCTCTGAGCTGAACTGACGTTCGAAATCGCGCCCCCACTGGAATCGGAACTCGTTAAGAAGATTTGCGTTAACAGAAGTCTGCAGACGTCCGTTGACCGAATCGATGCTGACGAAATCATCGCCCCAATTCGATCGTGCACGCTGAACTACCGGAGATGTTTGAACGCCGTTCGGCGAATCCCATCGCATTCGGTTGTAGCTGATGCTAAAAGTGTTGTTGTTGTTAATGATCCAGTCGATCTTCGGCAGGAAAAGCGTCTGATCACCCTTACGCGGATTCTCTCCCGCGAGGGAAGCGAGGAAACCAATCGTGCTGTCGATCTGGGCGTTCGTTAACCCGCGGCTCAGAAGCAGTGCACGGTTCGGTGTGTTCAGAAAATTCTGATTAGTAAATGCCGCGATTCCCGGGAATTCGCGCTTCTGCTGATCGTAACTGAAGAAAAAGAAAAGCCTGTCCTTGATAATAGGGCCGCCGACGGCTCCGCCCCACTGCTGACGAAGATCTTTCGGCTTGATTCCTACAAGCGTCGTTCCGCCGCCCGGCTGAAGGACCGTGTTGAACGAAAGCGGATTACGGGCGCCGTTGCCGCTGTTACGATTGTAATAGAACAGGTCGCCGTGAAATTCGTTGGTGCCGCTCTTCGTAACCGCGTTGACCACGCCGCCTGCTGAGCGTCCGTATTCGGCGGAATAATTCGATGTATTGATCTGAAATTCGCGAATGGCCGACTGGCTAATACCGTAATTGATACGAGTGCGACCGCGCTCTTCCGAAAAGAATGCCTGGTTGTTGTCGCCACCGTCGATCGTATTATTATTGAGCAGACCCGAAATGCCGCGGAAGCTGATCAACCCGAATGTTCCATCAGGAACAGTGCTCGGAGCCAGCAGTGCGAAGTTGGACCAGCGGCGGCCATTGATCGGCAGCTCGTTGATCGACGTTTGGTTAATGTTTACAGCGTTGGCGTTGTCACTAGTATTAATGACCGGAGCCTCTGCGGAAACGGTTACCTCGGCGGTTGCCTCACCCACTGACAGTGCGATATCGACGGGCGTCGCTTGTCCTACCTCAACAATGATGTTCTCGGCTTTGGCTGTCGCAAAACCGGCGTTTGCGACCTCGACCCGATAGCGTCCCGGCTGCAGGTTGGTCACGCGATAGCCACCGTCGGCATTTGTCGTCGCCGTAACCGTGCTGTTCGTGCCGATGTTAGTTATCGTTACGTTTGCGTTTGGCACGACCGCTCCCTGCGGATCGGTAACGCGGCCGGTAAGGCCACCGGTCACGGTTGACTGGGCGAAGATCTGCCCGGCCGCCAGAATCAAACTAATAACGGCAACCGTTAATAATTTAATGGAAAAATTCTTATTCATTTTGATCTTTTAGACCTCAGTAATTGGAAAATTCTTTAAGCAAAATTGCCCTGCTAAAACAAAACTAAATACGAAAATTTTGAATTTTGGATTTTTCTCTTGCTTTTCGGATATCGCTTCCCCGACAACCGCCGCCCACTTCCGCTGAAGTAACGCAAGAACCGGTTTGGGCACTAGGTTAAACCGTTATTCTGCACACTCTTAGCGTAATTATGGCCGGGGCCTTTCGCTCTGAATTGTGTAGGGAAACGGTTGAACACAAATGACCAATTGAGTTAAAAGCAATTCAAGTTCCGCACTCAAATCGATTATCGTGGCACGAACCGGGCGCATTTTGGTTACCGGATTCTTAACTTTGCGTGAACTTTCCCGCAGGCCCCGATCAAAAAAAATGTCGGCAACCCCAAGCCCGGTCTCCGGCACAAAGGATGAACAAGCGACGCCGGCAAAACGGTATATCCTGCATTTGTAAGCTTTACGGTTACAAAAGGGCGGGAGCTCCGCGAAAATTGAAAAACTGATTTAGAAACAATCACTTGCGGGTTCAATTGATACTTGACTTTAAAATAAATCTGGTTTAGATTTGTCGCACGTTGAGCCGGGCTTAACGAATATTGCTATTTGATAGTCTTATAACGGACGAAAAAGGGGGAATATATGGCACAGGTAGATTATTCTACGACATCATACAAAACGCCATTGCATCATCGCATACTTGCGAACATGCCGGTCAAGGCGAGTTGGGTTGATTCGGAAAGCGGGAAGACGGTATCGGTCGAAGGGTTGACGGAGAACGTGGGTGAAACGAGCACTCTGGTAAATCTTGAGATCCTGCCGCCGGTCGGAAGCCAGGTCAAATTGAAGATACTGGAAGAAGACAAAACGATCATTGAAGTTTCAACTCGGGTAATTCGGGTCGAACGTGACCCCAGCAAGCCCTTAGCAGCCCTGTCCATTTTGGAGAATATGAAAAAATGGAAACAGACTGCGATGACGGCGGCTCAAAATTGGGTGACGAGGCATTGGCAGCTTAATTACGAAGAAGAGTGGGTGAATTAATATTTGGTCTTCATTCGTTACATACTTGAAGGAGCGGGGAAAATTCCCCGCTTTTTTTATTTTGGCGGGCCGCAGTGAATCGGTACGGCAAACGATATCAATGCCGACGGCATCAATCCTATTCGAATGAAAAACGCGTTTTTATTGTTTTTAATGTTTATATTTACCGCGGCGGCATCCGCCCAGACAAAGCCGCTGACCCAGGCGGAGTATGTTCGCATGCTCTACGGCATTCAAAAGGAGCCGGCAAGTAAAGCGGATATCGTCGACGCGCTGCGAAAGCGAGGCATCGATTTTGTGCTTACGGACGGCATCCGCGGCCTGACGCGGTCAAAGGGCGGCAATGACGAGGATCTTCGCCGTGCCCTCGAAGAGGCAGACCGCCGCCGCCGGGACCCCGATGCGTATGTCCCGCCGACTGTTGCAGAATCGGCGTCTATTCTGGAAAAGACCCGAACGAATACTCTCACGGCCGTCGAAGAAATGCCCGATTTCGTTGTAAAACAGCAAATACAGCGCTCGGCGGCATATGCCGGAACGAACAATTTCCGCAACCTTGACCGGCTCGTGGTGGCGGTCAGTTACCGTTCTACAGGCCAGGAGGATTACCGCGTTCTGTCATTGAACGGCATTGTCCAACCGGCGGCTGAGTCCAAACAAAGTTATGAAGAGGTCGGCGGAACTAGTTCGACCGGTGAATTCGTCACCATGCTGGCGACGATCTTCAAGCCCGAGAGCGAAACGGAATTCCACGTGGTCGATACTGACGTGATCCGCGGGCGTAAGGCGGTTGTGTTTGATTTCATAATCGCCCGCGACAAGGCCAGACAACGTATTACTGCTACCGGATATTCGACCGATACTACAGCGACAGGAATGAAGGGCAGAATTTGGATAGACCGGGCGGACAATCGCGTTCTACGTGTAGAAAGCGAAGCGACCGAAATTCCGGACGCGTTTCCTATACGTACGGCCAAACGCATGATCGACTATGACTGGACACAGATAGCCGATGATAAATACCTGCTGCCGTCGATCTCGGACGTCAGACTGACATTCAGAGAAAAGAGTAATGTGTTCGAGACCCGTAATTTGATCCGGTTCAAGGAATATCAGAAATACGGCAGCGACGTTATCATCCTGGAGGATGATTCGGAACCAATACCGGAACCGGCGGGACCGCCGAAGCCATAAGGCGTGATCGGCTTAATTCAGCGAGAACCATGCAACAACGGCCGGAACTATCAGCCAGAGGAGTCCTTTGATCAGAAAGAACATAAACCCGGCGAATCCGAGGCGTTTTATTAGCCCTGCTGTTTTTGATGTCTGATTTTGAGCTTCGTTCCTAATCATAATTACACGATATGCCTTTTCTTTTGCGGCCGCTACAGGATGACTAATTAGTTTTGCTTACAAATGAGAAAACTTTATCTACAATTTGTTGTTCCGCTGATCTGTCTTATCCTTTTAAATTCGGCTGCCGCACAAACGGCCGCCCCAAAAGAAGAAAACAAACGCGAGGCAGATTTGGTAGAACTGACAACACTCGATAAAACGATCAAACTTGATATCCGCTACGCAACGCCGAACAATTTCGTCGGCAAGGCCGTCTATCCGGAAGCGCGGGCATTTCTTCAGCGGCCGGCGGCCGAAGCACTTCTGCGTGTCCACAAGAAACTGGAAAAACAAGGGCTCGGCCTTGTCATTTTTGACGGCTACCGGCCTTGGGCGATCACGAAGCTTTTCTGGGAAGTAACGACTCCTGAACAACGTAAGTTCGTCGCGGACCCGTCAAAAGGCTCAAAACACAATCGCGGCTGTGCGGTCGACCTGAGCATCTACGACCTAAAGACGGGCGAACTATTGGATATGCCGTCGGGCTATGATGAATTTACAGAGAGAGCATCGCCCGATTATGCCGGCGGGACTGAAAAACAGCGTCAGAACCGCGACATGCTTCGTCGTTTGATGGAAGCCGAGGGCTTTACCGTCAATCCGAACGAATGGTGGCACTTCGATTATAAGAATTGGCAGGATTACGCGATTTACGATATCTCGTTTACCGAGGCCGCGGGACAACCGAAATAGGCATCGCTGGACCTATTCCTCTAAAGGCGGGTATGTGATCTTGCTGCCTTCGGTCCTTGCGAACCGAGTGAGTCTGTGCGGTTCGGCTTTTGTGAGGCTCATGATGTCCGCGGTCTCGAATCCCCGAACTATCAGTGCGTCGGCAACCAGCGATCTATGGCAGCGCCACGGGACGGCTTCCGCGCACATTATCGCCACAATATCCTGCTGTGCTTCATCGATCAAATCACCCAAGCTGCTTTCGAATTCTTCGGTCTGCATGTAATCGGCATATCCTCTGAAGGACGCATTTCTCCATCCTTTATTCACTGAGTCTTCAGAAGTTTTACGCAAGCCTCCGAGTCCGGGCATATGAATATAGCCGATTTGATACTGCGCCAGCGATAGAGGCAGTACATCTTTGTTAAACTGTGGATTCGTTCTTGATCGGGGTACGGTTCGAATGTCGGCGAGCAGGGTCACGCCATTTGCCGCAAGCATCGCAACAAATTCTTCGATCGTGCGAGTTGAGTGTCCAATAGTAAATATTCGAGCAGCGCCGGCCACGCCGACGCTGCTCTGATTGTCTTTCATTTCCTTCCGCTGATCTATTCCGCGGCCTTTGTTTCCGCCTTCGGCTTTGCGGCTTCAATCTGGAGAACGACCTTGACCATATCGCCGATCGCGGGAATGCCGCTCGGAAGGTTGTTGCCGTAATTGACGCCGAAATCACGCCGATTGAGCATCGTCTCGCCCTGGATTCCCATTTTCCAACCGTTTCGTTCGCCTTCGGGCAGCCAGCCGGCGATCTGGAACGGGATCGAGATCGGCTTCGTCACTCCCCGCATCGTCAAGTCACCGCTGACGACAAGATTCTTGCCTTTCTTTTCGACCTTCGTGCTCTTGAAGGTGAGCTCCGGAAACTTCTCGACATCAAAGAAATCGGCCGTCCGAAGATGTTTGTCACGCGGTGCGACGCCCGTATCGATGCTCTCCACCTTCGCGGTAAATTCGACCGACGATTTCCCAATGTCATTCGCATCGTAATTGACCGTTCCGGTAAAGTCCCGGAAAAATCCGGGTACTTCGATCAAGCCCATGTGATTTACCTTGAACCCGATAAAGCTGTGAGCCTTGTCAAAGGCGTATGTACCGGATTCTCCTACCTGTTTTTTGTCGGCAGAGGCCGCAAAACGCTCAGTAAAAGAATTATCGACGGCCTGTGTGCCTATGCTGGATAGAACAAAGAGTGCCGTGAGCGCAAAGCCCACCAAAAATAGCGTTCGTTTCATTTAATAGTGTTCTCCGTGTTGAAAGTGTCCTAATTAATTTAGCGGTCGGAATTGTTTGATGCAAGGACAACGCGTTTCGTTCTGCCGCTAAGGGAAATTAATGCCTATTCTGCTAAAATATCGGTCATGTACAGGCCCCAACGATCCGAATACGATCCGTATTACGAAACATATGTTTCACTCGTGCCCGAAGAGGATATAGTTACCGCTCTGGAACGACAACCTGCTGAATTGCGGGAGCTGCTTGCAGGCCTGCCCGAAGAAAATGGCTTTTACGCTTATGCTGATGGCAAATGGTCGATCAAACAACTTATCGGCCACTTGATAGACGGCGAGCGGATGTTCGGCTATCGCGTCTTCCGAATCGCCCGAGGCGACGAAACGCCTATCGAGGGCTTCGAACAGGACGGTTATATCGAACACGCACATTCGAACCGCAGGACGTTCGCCGAGCTGTTGGAGGAGTTCAAATTGCTGCGTCGTGCAAATGTGCTTTTCTTTCAAAATCTAACGGACGATGCATGGGTCCGCGTCGGAACCGCGAACAATGCCGAGATCTCCGTGCGGGCGCTCGCCTTTATCATGGCCGGTCATATTCGTCATCATATCGGCATTCTTCGCTCGCGATATCTTTCCTGAATGGATTACGATGTAGTGATCATCGGCGGCGGCGCAGCCGGACTCTTTTGTGCGGCTGTAGCCGGCAAACGCGGCCGCAAGACCTTGGTGATCGAACATAATTCCCAACCGGGCCGAAAGATAATCATTTCCGGCGGAGGCCGATGTAATTTTACCAACGTCTACACGCGGCCGGAAAATTTTGTCTCGCAAAACCCGCATTTCTGCAAATCTGCGCTGGCACGCTATACGCCGCAGGATTTTATCGGTCTAGTAAAGCGCCACAGAATCGAATTTTACGAGAAAAAGCTGGGCCAACTGTTCTGCCGCGAACGCTCGTCTCTGATCGTCGAAATGCTGCTGGCTGAATGTCACGCCGCCGGCGCCGAGGTGATCACAGGAACGTCGGTCAAAAGCGTCTCGAAATCAAGCGGTTTCCGTGTCGAGACGAATCGGGGCGAATATACCTGCGACAGTTTGGTCGTCGCGTCAGGCGGCCTTTCTTTTCCGAAGGTCGGCGCGACGGATATCGGCTATCGAATAGCGGATCAATTTGGCCTCAGGATCGAACCAACCGTGCCGTCGCTCGTGCCGCTGGTCTTCGCGAACGGCGGGTTCCGCGAACTTGCGGGCGTTTCAATAGATTCGACGGTCTCGACCGGCGACGCGGCCTTTCGAGAGAATATGCTGTTCACGCACCGCGGCCTGTCGGGGCCGGCGATATTGCAGATATCTAACTACTGGCGTCCTGGCAAAACGATAACCGTCGACTTGATGCCGGAACACGACGCCGGTGAACTGATCCTGTCGAATCGCCGAAGCCGGCAGCAACTTGATAACTTCATATCTCAATTCGTCCCGAAGCGCTTTGCTGAACGGTTTTTGCCTGTTGAGATGGGCCGGAAACCACTCGATCAATTGAGCAATAAAGAGATCGAACAGGCCGCAAAGCTGCTGAACGGCTGGCAGGTCAAGTTCAACGAAACGGAAGGATATGCAAAGGCAGAGGTTACAGCCGGCGGCATTGCCACAGCTGAGCTTTCATCGCAGACAATGGAGTCGGTAAAAGTGCCCGGATTATATTTTATCGGAGAGGTTGTGGACGTCACTGGCTGGCTGGGCGGTTACAATTTCCAATGGGCGTGGTCATCCGCGTTCGCGGCCGGCCAAACGGTTTAAAGAAAAGGAGGGAGACGTCTCCCACACCGTCTCCCTCTGTTTTCGCGCCGACTACGTGGAGCAGCCGGCCGCGAAACTCGAACCATTCCCAATACTTTCAATTGTCACAAGTAAATCCGGACAGTTTACCGTCGTTGAGAATCTTGGCTAACATGTCCATAGGTCGAATTTTAAGGGTTATTTTGTACGAAATTGACACAAGTTATATTCTATGTCAAGAGATTTTTTTGAACCGCGAAAAAATTATCCATTTAGGTGGTTTCGCCCTGTAAAATAGTGGAGTTTAGCTGTATAAAGCGCCTATTAAATCGATCGCGATCATCGAAATGCCGAGACATTCAGGCCATAGCGCTCGTCTGCGTCCAACGTCTCTGAGACATTGGCATTTTTGAGGTTAGTAAGGCGGCGTTCAGCTTTTTTGATATGGGTCTTGGTTCGCTCGGCCATCTGTCTTAGGAGATTTCGCCCCTCGAGCATTTCAGACCGCACCTTTTCACGCAGCAAGAAGAGCTCGGATAATTCCGCAGTCAGCTTTTCCTCACGGAGTTCGGCCAACCGTGCCTTTACCTGTGATATCTGCCTGATCGCGCGGATCAGCTCATCACCGATCGAATCCCCCTTTATCAGATCCGGGCTGTCGCGATATTCTTCAACGAGCTTATTTAGGAGATTCTGGTCGCCGGCGGAATAAGCGTCGTTCAGTTTCGCCATCAATCCGTGACGCCGCTCGCGTTCTTCAGTGTCGAGCGCAAGGTCGGGGTGGATCATTCGTGCGAGCTTGTGATAGACCTTTTTTGCCTCGGCGGTCGGCTGCCATTTAAATGTACATGCCTGCCAGTTTTCCTCGTCCGCCTGCGCGGCCGATGCTTCGGCGCGATGCCGGGCTTCTTCAGCTTTCCGTTTGATCTCTTCGTCCTCGGGGTTTAGCTTTACCTCTTCCGCAGCGATCTGTGCATCGATCTCGTCAAGGTCGGCATATAGCCTGCCGACCTCCATCGTATACTGCGCCTCGAACTGTTCCAATTCCGCACGCAGATCTGCCATCTCTTCTTCGCGATCGGCAAGGCGGTCTTTCAGCCGATCCAAAAGGCCTTTCTTTTTGTTAAGTTCGATCTCTTCCGGTGCGAGAACATTCATAAACGCAGGATTATACCACTTTGACGCGTATCGACTCTATGAATACAGGTTCATCGGCCTGGTGAGAAGGTCGATCGGATCATCTATATTTAGTGCTTCGCGGACATAAAAAGGTTCGCCCGCGGCCGCTTCAATTAGCGAACCAAAGTACCGAGAGCGGTTCTCCAGCTCGTCGAGAAAGGATTCGCTGGAGAGCCTGGTTTCCGGGTCGGTCGAATTGGGGTCGTAAAATTGAGACCGGTGCGCGCGTATCGCTGCCATTTTCTCGTCCAGAAATTCGGAAATATCGACGACAAATGACGGAAGCAAGGTCCTTGAGAATACGCTGTGCGCCACGATCGGCACCGGTATCGCTTCGCCGCCCGAATTCGGATCGTATCTCCGCATGTTCGCCAATCGTGCGGATTCGCGGACCAGTTGCACAATGTGATTGTGGTCGGGATGCGGATCGCCGTCCTGGTGCGTCAGGATCACTTTCGGTTTCAATTCCCGCAGTACCCGAACCAGTTTCGTCCGCGATGCGTCATCCGCGAAAACGTGCCCGTCGGCGAGTCCAAGATTGTCACGAACGTCAAGTTTCAGTATCCGTGCTGCGTCAAGAGATTCGAGGGCTCGACCTTCGACCGTACCGCGGGTGCCCATTTCCCCTTGGGTAACGTCCAGAGCACCCGTCCTATAACCGAGGTGCTTCATTTTCAGCAGCGTACCCCCAACGGCGAGTTCGACGTCGTCCGGATGCGCGAATATCGCAAGTATATCTATTTCCCTCATATAGCCTAATTTATCACAGTCCGGCAAGCCGCAGCCTTCTGATAGAATGTACCTATGAAGCTAACGGTCCTCGGTTCAGGCACGTCGGAGCTCCATCCGAAGCGAAGTAGTTCCGCATACTGGCTGGAAACTTCGGCGGGCTCGGTCCTGCTCGACTGCTCTGCTTCGGCGCTGCATCGAATGGCACAGGAAAACCTTGATTGGCCAGGGCTTGACGCCATCTGGATCTCGCATTTTCATCTTGATCATGTCGGTGGCCTGGCACCGTATCTGTTCGCAACACGTTACGCAAAAGATACGCAGACGCGGATAAAACCGCTGAAGATATTCGGCGCTAAAGGGCTGCGCGCCCTGATCGAGGCTTTCGATGGAGCTAACGATTATAAGCTATTCAAACAGCCTTTCCCGCTTGAGATCTTCGAGGTCGAGCCGCTAGAAAAATTTACGTTGATTGACGGCCTCGAATCCGTCGCCGCATCGATCCCGCATATCGAATCGAGCCTTGCTCTTCATCTCATGGCGCCGAACGGTAAGACGATGGTTTACACATCCGACACGGGATTTTCGATGACAGTGGGCGCGTTTGCGCGTTCGGTCGACCTGTTGTTGATGGAATGCTCCTTCGTAAAGGACAAGCCGGTTGCGACACACCTGGAACTGGCCGAAGCAGTGCATTTGATCCGTTACGCGGCGCCGAAACGAACGGTTCTAACGCACCTATATTCCGAATGGGATGAAGTTGATTTTGACGAGATTGTCGCGAGGTTCGATCCGATGTGCGATGTGATCCAGGCATTCGACGGTCTGACGATCGACATATGAAAAGGGCCGTTGCCGGCCCCGATCGTTTTTAATTCTTAGTGTTGCGTTTTGCCAGTTCCATCAGCTCTTCCGGCATCCATTTCTGCAAGTTCTTCTCTTCCGCCTCCACTATGCCGCGTTGCCTGTTTCGCCATTCCTTTTCCGGCGCATCTTCGCGAAGCGACTGTTTCGGATAGTTCTCGACTTGTTCGAGACTGATCATTATTCCCTGTGCGATCTCCTTCCAATCTTCGGTCTGGATACCGCGAAGCACGACCGGCAGGCCGGCGGTCCAATCTTCTTCCGGTGCAATATTATCGTATTCGGGAATCGTCAGCATTGCGGTCGACGGAAAGGGTTTTCCTTCGAATTCACGCACGATCTGCGCACGCATATCAGCGAAAGAGGTATTCGCGTTCGCTTTTCTTATCTCAAGCGCACGCCGAAAAATGTCTGAAACGGTAAATTGCTCGGTCATTATTGGAAATAGGTCTCCTCGAATAATTATACTTCTTAGGTATTAATTGTAAAACCTATGCGAAGAATCATCTACAAGCTTCATCTGCTGCTCGGCATGGTTGTGTCGATACCGGTGCTGGCATGGTCATTGAGCGGATTGCTATACGCGATCCCGAACACGGTCGAAGGCGGAAATATCGAGAAGATCGACGCCGCTGCGGTCCGCGTCTCGCCTGCCGATGCTCTTCGCGGAGCAAGCGAGCTAGCCGGCCGCGAACTTCCCGTGACGGCGCTGACGCTGCTGATGAAGGACGGGCGGCCGCACTATCAGGCGATCGGCGGAATGGGGGCCGATTCGATCTTTATCGATGCCGAAACCGGTTTGGCGACATTTTCGGCTCCACCGACATGGAAAACACGGTTCTTCCGCCAGGCTCATTTTTATTTCTTCGCCGGCGACTGGCAGGTGCCGCTGCTGATACTGTTTTCGGCTCTAGCAGCTTCATCGGCCGCGACCGGGTTATATTTGAATGTCGCTTATTGGTTCCGCCGGAAGCGGCCGGTTCTGATACACGCGGCCGGTGATTAAAATCGTCTGATGCCATGAATTCGGGGCAGAATCTGTTTGTATTGACGCATCTGAATCGTTAGTCTTGTTCTCGGAGATATTTAATGAAGAAATTACTCGTCGTTGTCGTGCTTTTCTTCGGTTTTACCGGAGGTTTCGCACAGAATGAGCAGTCGCCGTTGGTCGAAAAGGACATCGCGTACAAAAATTGGGTCTACAAGTCCGTGGAAAGCGAAGCGGAAACCTCGCTCCGGGACCAGTTGAAGGGCAAAAAGCTCGTAATGGTTGCTTATTTTGCACCGTGGTGCCCGAACTGGAAGCATGATGTCGCGTTCGTACAGGATCTTTTCCAGCGCTACAAAGACAAAGGCTTTGGCGTCATCGGCGTCGGCGAATACGATCCGGTCGCGTCAATGAAAACGCATATCGGCCAATATAAACTCACCTTTCCAATTGTTTACGAATCGGACGCACGTTCCGCCAAACAACAGACGCAGCATTTTGAATATCGAAAACAGACCGGCGACACGCGAAACTGGGGCTCGCCATGGTACATATTCCTTGAGCCGGGAAAGATCGAGAAAAACGGGGACATTCTGACTCGAAAGGCCTTTGTCGTAAACGGAGAGTTGATCCGGGCAGAGGTTGAGGAATTCATCCGTGGAAGGCTTGGTTTGGCAGCCGACGAAAATAAGCTACGATCCGCCCGGAATGATGAGATCTGCGAACCTGACAAGAAAGCTGTCGAGCTTCTACGGCCGTAAGTTCGCCTCCGACACTTAAGAATTACTGCAATATATTCGTCAATTTGCCGTTTACGAAGTAAAGGGTGCGGTTGTTGGAATAGGTCCAAACCTCTGTGATGCGCGACCCTGACTGTGTGCGTCTTTTGTTTAGCGGCTCGCCCCAACTGGCGACCGCTTCCGGCTGTGTCATTCCAATGCGTAAAGCCGTATTCGCACCGGAAGAACTTACGTTAGATGTCCGCGCGGGCGCGGCGGTTGATGAAGCCCGAAGCGGCGTTGCTGTGGCTGCACCCGGCGAAGCCGGCATCGATGCCAGTGTATCGGAAAGTTTTGTCGATACCGTCACCAGCGGCGTTCGGGCATCAACGAATCTCCCAGCCAGGGCTGAATCTTCCGCCTGAGTACTTAAGGCCGCGATCCCCTCCAGTTGTGGCAGGTATTTTCTGAGGCTGGGTTTTGATCTGAATTCATTCTCCAAATTCACGAGGCCGACCCTCATATTTCTAAAGGATTCGAGCAATTTCTTTTTATTCGCCTCGTTGCCGTCCACGACTTCCTTTCTCAGCCGCTTGGCCTTTGCTTCCCGGTCGAGCGTTTCGATGCTGACCGCAATGGGGGCAACCTTATCCACGAATAGATTCACATTTGCCCTTTGATTTGCAACTGTCTCTCGGGCCTGCCGTACCTCCATTGGGATCGGAGTTGGTTTAGGCGTCGGCTTGACCGCCGGCTTTCTGGGGGTATTCCTCCGCGTGCGCTGAGCTTCAACCGTTCCGACCGCTCCCAAAATGGCCACTGCAAATATCAATAAAACCCTGATTGTCTTCATAAAAGTCCCGTGTTGTTAAAATGATAGATAAAATTTTATCATATATATGATGCAAAAACGGAGTCTTGAAGTTCGACGCCTTGGGCGCGCGGATTATGCGTCGTCGCTTGCACTGCAATCAGAGCTCGAGCGGGACGTGATCGAAAGACGGGGCCGCGATTATCTGCTGCTGCTGGAACATCCGCATACATTTACGGTCGGCCGCAGGGCAAACCCCGGCGGTGTGCTCGCAACGGCGGAAATGCTCCGTTCGCTTGGTGTTGAGGTTTTTGAGATAAACCGCGGCGGCAAGGTGACTTATCACGGCATCGGCCAGATAGTCGGCTATCCGGTTATAAGCCTTTCACCGGATCGCGAGGATGTCCATAAATACGTCCGGGATCTTGAAGAAGTACTGATCCGTACTGTGCGCGATTTCGGGATCGATGCATTCAGGATCGAAGGGCTGACGGGCGTGCATACATCGGACGGGAAGATCGCCGCTATCGGCGTCCATATTAAACGTTGGGTCACCACCCACGGATTTGCGCTGAACGTCAGCACGGACTTGAGTTATTACAACTGGATAATCGCCTGCGAGGGCGAACCGGTAACATCGATGGAAAAACTGCTCGGCCGGGACATCAACATGACCGAAGTCGAAGATAAGTTGATCAAGAATTTTAACGATGTTTTCGGATACATGGAGACCAAGGCGGAAGCCCTCTCAAAATAAGTGGTTTCAGCCTAATGGCGAGTGTTTATTTTAATTGCACGGTTTGCGGCCGCGCGTGAAAGCTATTCACAAAAGGGCCGGTTCTAAAGCAAATTAACAGGAGGGTTATTATGAAATTTACCAAACTTACGATCGCACTTGCGGTGTGCGCGGCATTTTCGGCCTGCACGGCCCCGACAGCAAATAATTCCAACACGGCGAATGCGAACACCGCAAACGAAAACGCCAGCCCAGCGGCACAGAACCTGACGGTCACGGACACGCCGCAGAAGATCAAGGACATGATGGCAGCACGGGGTGAGCAGGACAAGGCGGCTCCTACGCTTAGGATCGTCGAACCTGCAGTGAACGCAACTGTTTCGAGCTCGACCGTAAAGGTGAAGCTGAACATTTCCGGCGATCTCAAAGGATATATGCCCGGCATGGACCCCGCCACGAAGATGGGAAATCACATACACGTGATCCTCGATAATCAGCCGTATGAAGCTTATTACAATCTGGACAGTGAGTTCGAGCTTCGCAACGTCGCCGACGGCGAACACACGCTCCGCGTTTTCCCGTCGCGTCCGTGGCACGAAAGCTACAAGAACGAGGGCGCATTCCAGATGGTGAAATTTACCGTAAAGAACGGCGGCGCCGACACGACAAAACCCGCAACAACGAACAGTGGCCAGCCGATGTCCAACGCAAATGCTAACAGCAATGCAAATATGGCCGCCAATATAACAGCAAACGCCAACGCAGCCGCCACACCCGAAGGCAAGGACATGCAGTCCAGCACCGCCGGTAATGTCGATCCTGCGAAGCCGCTGCTCACCTACAGCCGGCCGAAGGGCGAATACAAGGGAGCGGATGCGGACGCGATCATGATTGATTTTTGGCTTGCAAACGCCAAGCTCCAGGGCGACGGCGGCGAATACCGCGTGCGTTATTCGGTTGACGGCGGAACGCCGCAATATATCGAAAAATGGGCACCGGTTTGGTTAAGCGGCTGGACCAACGGTAAACACAGCATCAAGCTCGAGCTCGTAGACAAGGACGGTAACATCGTCGACAACGGCGGCTATAACTCGACCACGCGCGAAATTACCGTGACGAAGTAGACATTTGCCGAAGGTAGCATAAATTGATACGTTAGATACGTCGCCGGGATTCGGCGGCCGCAGAGGGACGGCCCTTTGATGTATCGATTTCTTGGGACGACCTAAGCCTTCACAGGTTTGGGTCGTCCTTTTTTGGAGGTGCCTATGAACTGGGTATATCTTTTTATCGCCGGATTGTTTGAGATCGCATGGGCTATCGGCCTGAAGTACACCGAGGGCTGGTCCCGTCTTTGGCCGAGCCTGATCACTGCAGCGTTGATGATCGCGAGCTTTTATTTCCTGTCGCTTGCGGTTAAGACGCTGCCGATCGGCACGGCGTACGCAGTATGGACGGGGATCGGGACGGTTGGGGCGGCGATACTCGGAATGGCACTGTTTGATGAGCCGGCCGATATTATTCGCGTATTCTGTATAATGCTGATCATTGCGGGGATCGCGGGGCTCAAGATCACATCGCCGACCTAAGGCCGACATTCTCGGGATCATCAGTTTTCAGCTATCAGCCATCAGTTATTCCGAAAGTCTGCTTGCCGTGCGAACCGAATTCTCATAACCTCTATTGTTTAACAGCAGGAATGGAGTCTCTTAATATGCGACGCGATACGACATCTTGGTACAGCCACAATCTGAATATGGAAATGCCGCTGGTTGCCTACGGCCATGCGGGCTATCCGCTGCTGATGTTCCCGACGGCCGCTGCGGACTATCTCGAATACGAGCGTTTCCACCTTATCGATGCAATCAAACCGTTCATCGAGAATGGGCAGATCCGTGCGTATTCGATCAATTCCGTGAACCGGTACAGCCTTTTGAACAAGCAATCTCACCCGGGCTGGAAGGTCGAAATGCTGTCGCGCTACGACCGCTACGTCGTCGACGAGGTATTGCCGCTGATCCGCAACGAATGTGGGCCGGATGCCCGGCCGCTGACGACCGGCGCGTCGCTCGGGGCGCTGCTCGCCGCAAATACTTATTTCAAACACTCAGACCTGTTCCGCGGAACGATAGCCATGAGCGGAAGTTATGATATCTATAACTACCTCGAACAGTATTACGATGATAACGTCTATTTCAACAATCCGATGATGTACCTTAGGAATTTGAATGACGATTATCACCTTCCACGGCTCCGGCAGGCCGATTCGATCGTCATCGTCTCCGGTCAGGGCAATTACGAAGCCCCGGACCGCAGCCGCGAATTCTCGTCGCTTCTACACTCAAAGGGCATCCCGCACCTGCTCGAGCTCTGGGGCCACGATGTCGCACACGACTGGCCTTGGTGGCGTAAAATGCTGCCGCATTATCTTGGTCGCTTTGTGAACTAGACTCGAATAGTTCCCTGCCAATCTTTTAGACAAATCAAAATGGACGATCCGGTAATCCGATTCGTCCATTTTCTATTTCAGCCTGATCGCGGAGCGTGATCAGCCGTCTCCTTTCTTTCCCTTACGTTTCGTGCCTTCCTGATTGTCCGTCGGTGGATTATCAGGTCTTCGCGGCGGCGGCACAACGATCTGCGGTTTCGCGGGCGGCGGATTGTCCGTCACCGGTTTCGGATTGTCCGTAGCCGGTTTATCGCCGCCGTCAGGATTTGCTGCGTCCGTTACCGCCGAACCGTCGACGACCGCGGCGTCGGCATTTGCTTTCGGACCTGCCATAAGACCGGTCCTGCGCCCTGCTTGCTCAGCTTCTTCGAGCTTTTCAAGTTCTTCGCGTTTGTTGCGTTCGATCAGGGCACGGATGTCGGAAGGGATCGACGGCGGGCTGGGGAACGTCTCGCGGGGCTTGTCCTTCATGAACTGGTTCATAAAAGCGTTGAAATAAGGCAACGCGCCGTGGCCGCCTGTCATGTTCCCGCCCAGATTCTCTTTTCTAGCGGGATTTCCCATCCAAACGCCCGTCGTGTATGTCGGCGTATATCCGATGAACCAAACGTCCGTATGATCGTTAACGGTTCCGGTCTTGCCTGCTAGAGGATGGCCGGCCGCGCTCGCGGCCGCAGCGGTTCCGCCGCCGGCGGTCACACCCCGCATCATTTCCACCATCGTCAACGCCACGTATTCGCTCGTTACCTTCGAACTGGCGTTGTCCCATTCCTCCAGAAGATTACCGTCGCGATTATAGACTTTGCGGATCAGGTGCGGCTGCACCCGAATGCCCTTGTTCGGAAACGATGAATACGCCGATGTCATTTCGAGCAGCGAAGCCTCGCTTGCCCCGAGTGCCGACGGCAGGCTGGGCGCCATTGGATTCGTTATACCGAACCGCCGGACCATCTGCCCTCCGGCCTGCACGCCGACCTGTTCAAGCAGATGAACGGCCGCCAGGTTGTATGATTTTGCGAGCGCTATCTTCATCGGCACATTCGGATGCGACAGCGAACCGTCGTAATTATGCGGCGTCCAGCCGCCACGCTTGATCGGCGCACCGCTGACGAGCATATCCGGCGTCATTCCGTCTTCGACGGCCGCCGTGTAGATGAAGGGCTTATAGCATGAACCCGTTTGTCGAAGCCCCTGCGTCGCGTTATTGAACCGGTTCGTGTGATAGTCATATCCGCCGACCATTGCGACGATCTCACCGTTCTTGGAATTGATCGTTACGATCGAAGCCTGAACTTCTGGCACCTGTGAAAGCTCGACCTGCAGCGTTCCCGCGTCTGTGTCGACCTTTTTTACAAGAAATTCGGCCAGCATGCCCGGCTTGAGTTCCGCAACGGGCTTTTTCCCGCTCCGCCCCATGTCCTTCGCGGTTACGACTGCCTTGAACCGGCCGAAGCGGACGCCGACTGCATCCGCAGCGGGGTTCGCGGTCGTGATCAGGCCTTTAATATATTCGCCTTCCTCGTATTCATCGCCGTACCAATCCGCGTGTTTGTAGGTCTCAAGCTTTCGGGCGATCTCTTTCGGGTCCGTCAGCGGTTGGCCGTCAGGGTCGACCAGGATGTTCGTATAATTTGACCGCCACGGCCGGCCGCGGTCGTAGGCTCGAAGCCTTTCGCGGATGACCTTTGTGGCGGTCTGCTGAGCTTCGACGTTGATCGTCGTGTAAACTTTTAGGCCGCCCTGTGCCACACGCGTCGTATATTTTTCTTCGAGATATTTTCTGATCTCTTCGACCGGGTAATCCCACGCCGTCGATTTCGGCAGAGCCTGATAATAAGCCGTGTCCGCGAGTTTGATCGGTTTCGCCTGCGCCGCGGAGGCCTCGGCATCGGAGATATATCCGTACTTCGCCATCTGGTCCAAAACGATATCGCGTCTCATTTTCGCCTTTTCCATGTTACGGGTCGGCGAATATTCGGGCGATTTCGGGATGGCCGCAAGCAAAGCAGCTTCCTCTAGATTCAGGTCCTTTAGCGATTTTCCGAAATATGTACGTGCGCCGGCCTCGAACCCGTAGGCTCCGGCCCCGAGAAATACGTAATTCATGTACATCTCGAGGATCTGCCGCTTCGTATAGAACCGCTCGATCTGGAGCGCGACCATCCATTCGTTCACTTTGCGTGTGTACGTCTGGTCTTTGTAAAGAAACAGGTTCTTGGCGAGCTGCTGCGTGATCGTCGAGGCGCCTTCCATTCGGCCGGTAGTCACGTTTTTGAAAACAGCGCCGGCGATTCGATACGGATCGATGCCGATGTGGTTGTAGAACCGATAGTCTTCGATCGCGAGGAGTGCGTTCTCGACGTTCTTCGGAATATCCTGCTCTTTGATCGGGATACGTTTTTCGATCGCAAATTCGGCAAGTACGGTTTCGCCGTCGTCGGCGTAGATAGTCGTTACCTGCGGCGGCCTGTACGTGGCCAGAGCGGAAACCTCCACCGAATAACGGGAATTATTCAGGTAGTAAGAAGCCAGTATGCCTGTCAAAGCGCCAGCGGACAATGCCAACAGCACCGCCAGCGACACCCAAGCGAATTTCACCAAACTGCCGTTGCCGCCGTTCAGCGATTCAACCTCTTTCGTCCCGTTTCGTTTTATCTCTCTCGCAATCAGTAAAAACCTCCTAGTTGACGAAGCGCCGCATCTTAATGCTCACGACAAATCCGATCGCGACGAATGTCGATAAGATCGCCGAAAGCCCCGCGCTCATCAGCGGCAGCGGGACGCCGATCACCGGCAGAAATCCCAGAGCCATTCCGACGTTGATAAATATCTGAAATACCAACGCCGTTGAGATCGACATTATAACAAGCATGCCCGCGCGGTCGGAAGCCTGTCGAGCGCCGGCTATCATCCTTGACAGCAGCAGCGCATACGCCAGCAGCAGCGAAACACAGCCGATAAACCCCGTATTTTCAGCAGTTACCGCGAAAATGAAATCCGTGTGCGGTTCGGGGAGGAACTTCAGCACGCTTTGCGAAGTTTCGGTGTCGCCCTTGATGCCCGACAGCCCGCCCTTGCCGACAGTAATGATCGATTGGACCGTATGATATCCGTACCCTCGCGGATCGGCATTCTCCGGATCGACGATCGCCATGATGCGTTCCTGCTGGTATCGTTTGATCGCGCCCGTCTTAACTCCCACCATGTACGCCGTCGGAATAAAGATTATTCCGGCGACAATTGCGATCAACACGTAGCGCATCTTGACTGCCGAAAGGAAAAGCATTGCCCCGAGTATCGGGAAATACGTCATCGCCTGGCCGGCGTCCGGCTCGAGCATGATCAGGCCGACCGGTCCGGCAAGTATTGCTCCGCCGATCAAGATCTCTTTAAGCGTGAGCGTTCCGGATCTGCGTGACCCGAAATACTTTGCGAGCATTAGTACGGTCGGGATCTTTACGAATTCCGACGGCTGAAAACGGCCGATCACGGGAAGCCATAACCAGGCTTTCTGGCCGTTCACTTCCACGCCCAACGGCGTCAGCACAAGAAAAAGCAGCAGCAGGCCGAAACCGTAAAAGAAAGGCGCAGCGTCGATGATCCGCCGGTAATCAGTGAAAACAACGACCACGAACGCGACAAGCGCGATCCCGAGGCCGATGATCTGCTTTGACCAGTAGGAATCGAACGGTTGTGCGTTATGGATCTGCCAAATGCCGAAGCAAGCGATCGCCACCGCCAACAGTGTCGTCAGCCAGTCAAAATCCCTCAGATCGTGTTTTTCTAAGATCGCTACCATCGTACAGCCTGTTTCTAGTCTACTGCTCCCGTTCCTGCCGGGGCCTTTCGTGCCGCCATATCGCCCGGCGTGGGCGGAATATACCCTTTTTTCTGTAAATAAGCGTCATAGACGCCCCTTGCGGCCGGAGCGGCGTGCGAACCGCCGAATCCTGAGTTCTCGATTAGAGCGATCACAGCGATCTCCGGTTTGAAGGCCGGTGCGAATGATACGAACCACGCATGGTCTTTGTTGTCGCCGACGTCCTTGCCGAGCCTTGCGACCTGGGCCGTTCCGGTTTTGCCCGCAATGTCGAATCCGGGAACCGCGATCCGTGCACCTGTACCGCCGCCGTTGACCACGGCCCACATTCCTCTGACGACGACGTCGTACTGTTCGTGGGTCATTTCGATCAGCTTCGGCTCGGGCCGCTGGAAAGTAAATCCTTCACGTGCAGGAAAAAAGTTCGAGCTGCCTTCCGTGCCCATTGCGCTGATCGGCTTGAATTCCTTTAGGAAATGCGGCACAAACATCTTGCCTTCCATACTGATGGCCGACACCGCCCTAAGCATAGAGATGGGCGTGACCCAGACCGTATCCTGGCCGATCGCGGCATATACGGTTTTGATATCGTTCCACTTTCCTTCATGTTTGAGGACATAAGGCATCCAGGACTTCGGCGTCTGGCTGACCTTCTCATTCGGAAGGTCGATCCCCGACCGCTTGTCGTACCCGAAATCTTCAACCATTTTTATCAGGCCCTCGACACCCATTTTGAGAGCGAGCCTGTAATAGTAGCCGTCGCAGGAATGCGTGATCGCATATGAAAGCGGCGGCGAACCGTGGCTTCCCATGCAGCGGGTAAATTTGCTGCCGATCTGGATTCCGCCTCCGCAGAGCAGATTCGAATTCTTGACGGTGATCGCGCCCTGCTGCAGGCCTGCCATCGATTCCGGGATCTTCCAGGTCGAACCCGGCGGATAGCGTCCCTGTATCGCCCGGTTATAAAGCGGCCGTTTTTCGTCCTGCCAGTAGGCCGCGATCTGTTTTCTGCCCTCCCGCGTGGATGCTCCCTGAACGAAAACGTTCGGATCGTAGGACGGCCACGAAGCCATCGCAAACATCTCGCCCGTGTTTGGGTCCATCGAAATGATGGTGCCGCGCTTCGTCACCGAATTTGCGAGCTGCGTTTCCGCCGCGATCTGCAGGTCCAGGTCGATCGTCGAGATCATGTCCTGACCTGCCTGCGGCTGAACGACCTCGATCTCGTTCTGTACACGGCCGCGGCTGTCCACGATGACCTTTCTGTATCCGGGCCGCCCGCGTAGGAATTCGTCGTAATATTGTTCGAGGCCGCCTTTGCCTATGATGTCTCCAGGCCGAAATCCTTTAGCGATGTAGTCCGGATTCTCAAGCTGTTTCGGGCTGATCTCGCCAACGTAGCCGAGCACGTGCGCCAGCATCGTGCCGTGCGGATAGTATCGCTGCGGCTGCAGTTCAATGCGGAGCTCGGGATATTCCAGCGAATGTGCCTCGACCCACGCAATGTCCTGCATCGACGCGTTTTCTTTCAGGACGAGAGCTTCGAATTCATTTTGTTTTTTAAGAAGGCTCAGGCGTTCGACCACGAATTGGGGCTCGAGGTTCAGTCCGCGGGAATAATGCTCGACGCGGTCGTTGGTATCGATGGACTTAAAACCATCGTTCGAGAGCACTACGTTGTAGGTCGGGCGAGAATCTACGAGGATCTTTCCATTCCGGTCGAAAATGGCGCCGCGCGGAGCCGGGATCGGGATCAATCGAATGCGTTGGTTTTCGGCTCGCTCGGCGTAATATTCGCCTTTGACTATCTGCAGGTAATAAAGCCGAGCGCCCAGCAGCGCGAGCAGCACGAACGCCACGACCTGGATCGTCCCGATCCGCACTCCCAGATTTTGCGAATAGTCGTTTAACTTCATACGACGGATGATCTACTGACCGGGCCTATTTTCCGAGCCGTATCGGGTTTCTGCGTCTCGTCTGACGCCGCGAGCCGAATGTCTCGCGTTTTCTGTGCGGCCGCGATCTTTCCGTGAACGCATTCTCCAATATCAGAAAGATAATGGTGCCGGCAATCGTCGTTCCGATCAGGCTGTACGCCGTAACTGTCACGAGCTCGCCCGTAGGCGTCTGGCCGAGAATTTTATGCAGGCCGTAATATACGAGATCATCAAGCAAACACGCTCCGGCTATGACGGGAATCCTCAGCAAAAGGTTGTCCACATACACGCGCCGCGCGATCTCGGAAACTATATATGCCACAAGCGTTTTCGTGAACCCGTTAGCACCCAAAAGGCCGCCGCTCAGTGCGTCGACCGCGATGCCCGCGAACGTGCCGAAAAAGATCGCCCGGATCGAATTTCGCTGCAGCGCAGCATACACGACAATGATCAATGGAAAATCCACATACGCAAGCGGTTCAGCGACGTTTCTTAGCGTCCACTGGAGCACGACCGCAATGATCAGCGAAATTGTAAGTTTTAGATTCTCCATCCTTTCGAGCCCTGCCCCGGCAACAGGGATCTAAACTATTTCTTGGGTTTACCGGTATTCGAAAGCCTCTGCTCGAATTCGGCCTGCACAGGCGGTTCATACATAAGTATACCGACCTCACGCATTGAATTCAGCCCCGCGACCGGCCGGACCAATATTTGGTGCGGGACCGTCGCCGAACCGGACACCACCTCTACGATCTCACCGACCTTCAATCCGGCGGGATAGATGCCGTCCTGGCCAGTGGTGTAGACCATCTGCCCGAGCTGTATCTCGGCGGTACCGGGAACGTAGCGCATTTCGAGCAGGTCGCGTTTGCTTGTCCCCGACACTACGCCGAGCGCGTTGGAATTGCCTATTTCGCCGATAACGGAGCCAACGCCCGATTTGTCTCTGGTTATTAGATCCACTTGCGCGGTCAGCGGGCTGACGGCAGTCACTCGGCCGACCAAACCGCCGTCCGTAACGACCGGCATGTTCAGCTTGACGCCGTCCAAGCTTCCGCGGTTTACGATCGACGAATCGAACCAAACGGACGGGTCGCGTCCGATGATCCGTGCCGGCAGCACGCGGTATTTGCTTTGTTCCTTAAGGTCGAGCAGTGCCTTCAGCCGTTCATTCTCGGCCACAAGCTCTTCGTTCTGTTTCAGTTCAACCTCGAGTTCCTGGACGCGCTGACGCAGCATCCCGTTCTCGTCCTGTGCCGACCGTAAATTAGAGATGGATTGGAAGTATCCAGAAATGCCTGAGCTGAGGGTGGTTACAGGTGATTGAACGAAATCGGCGACAGTCTGCGCCCATACGCGGATCATCCGCTGTCCCGACGTGATTTCGCGGGCATCAAATGCCATCAATACGAAATTCGCGAGAAGGAGCGCGATCATGAGCCACGGCGTCAGTCTCCATACATCTTTCTGACTTCGCTCAGCCATTCTTTCGGTCTAACACAGTCGTTCGAATCTATTCCGTCAGCGAGCCGAAAGCTACTCGCCGGGCTAATATATTCAATAGACCATGTCGATCAACTTCCTGTCATCAAGGAATTGTCCCAACGGACGCGTTTGAGTAGTTCGATGTCCGACAGCATCTTGCCGGTGCCCAATACGACGGACGAGAGTGGGTCGTCCGCAATGACGACAGGCAGTCCCGTTTCGATCATCAAGCGTTTGTCGAGGTTTTTCAGCAGTGCGCCTCCGCCTGTCAGAACGATGCCTCGTTCGACGATGTCGGCGGAAAGTTCCGGCGGGGTTCTCTCGAGCGCGACGCGAACGGCGTTAATGATCGTCGAAACCGCATCTGACAGGGCTTCGCGTACCTCTTCGTCGGTCATCGTGATCGTCTTCGGTATGCCTTCGATAAGGTTCCTGCCGCGGACGTCCATCGACAGCGGCTCATCCAGCGGAAACGCGCTTCCCAGCGCGATCTTGATCGCTTCTGACGTGCGTTCGCCGATAAGAAGGTTATATTTGCGTTTAATGTACTGCGTAATGGCCTCATCCATCTCGTTTCCGGCCACGCGGACCGCGCGTGAATAAACGATGCCGGACAGCGAGATAACGGCGATATCGGTCGTACCGCCCCCGATATCGACGACCATGTTGCCGTGCGGCTCCGTGATCGGCAGCCCGGCGCCGATGGCGGCCGCCATTGCTTCTTCAACCAGATACACTTCCGAAGCCTTTGCGCGATAGGCAGAATCCTCGACAGCGCGGCGTTCGACCTGTGTGATCTCGGACGGTATGCCGATCACCACACGCGGACGCACCCACGATTTCCCGTTGTGCGCCTTGCGGATAAAGTGCTGTAGCATCTTTTCCGTCACTTCAAAGTTCGCGATCACGCCGTCCTTCATCGGACGAATGGCAACGATGTTGCCGGGCGTGCGCCCGAGCATTTCCTTTGCGTCCCTTCCGACCGCTTCGACCTGATTTGTCACCTTGTTGATCGCCACGATCGACGGTTCCGAAACGACTATGCCGCGTCCCTTTGCATAAACAAGCGTATTCGCCGTTCCGAGGTCAATTGCAAGGTCGCTCGAAAATAAACTAAATAGAGACTTCAATGCCATTTTTGAAAGTTTACCCGGTTAATTTAAATGTGTTAGAGAATTTACCAAAACGGAGAGATCATCGCTCTGAAAACTGCTGTGAGCTTTACAATTCAAGAGGAAACCGCCGCCCCAATTGTCTAACTCAATAGCATACACTCTTTGTTTTGCATTTTTCTACTGAAAAATGCAGAAAATCACGAGTTTTTAAAATAATTCGCACCAATTGCCGATCGTGTCGCTTCAATTCGGCAATTGGTGAGACGACCTTATGGTCACAGAGAACGAAGGCGAGCATGGCTCAACCTTCCTTCTCTTTTGCGATAAGCCGGTCGCCGGGGTCGTTGCCCTTTTCAGGACCCGGAATTACATAATTCCTGCCTTCCGGTTCACTCTGTTCCGCTTCCAACGCTGCGCCCAATACATCGCTGACAAGCCTTGCCGGAATGATCTCAAGTTCCTTGCGGACATCTTCCGGGATCTCATCGATATCGGACTCGTTTCGTTCCGGCAGAATTATCCGCCGAATTCCGGCACGGTGCGCCGCCATCACTTTTTCCTTGATCCCACCGACAGGAAACACGAGTCCCGAAAGCGTTATCTCTCCCGTCATCGCCGTGTCCGAACGCACTTTGCGGCCCGTGTACAGCGATGCCAGTGCCGACGCCATCGTCACGCCAGCACTCGGGCCGTCCTTCGGGATGGCTCCGGCCGGCACGTGCAGATGCACGCCGTTTTGCTTTATCACGTCGGCGTCGATGCCGAGCTCGGAGGCGTGCGACCACAGGTAGCTTCGCGCCGCCTGTGCCGATTCCTTCATCACATCGCCGAGCTGTCCAGTCAGCGTCAGCCCGCTGCCGCCCGGCAGCATTGTCGCTTCAATAAATAGCACTTCGCCGCCCATTTCGGTCCACGCCATTCCGGTCGCGACGCCCGCGGGCAGTTCGTCACGCGCTTCTTCAGGATAGAACCGCGGGCCGCCAATGTAGTTCTTAACGTCTTCGGCGGTGATCGTGACCTTTTCGTTCGATCCTTCGGCGACCTTTAGCGCGACTTTTCGCGCGAGATTCCCGACCGTCCGCTCAAGCTGCCGGACGCCCGCTTCACGCGTGTATCGCGCCGTCAACAGGTTTATCGCGTCGTCCGTTATCACAAGCTGGCCTTCTTCCAGACCATTTTGCTTTATCTGCCGCGGCACCAAATATTGCTTCGCTATATTTAGCTTTTCCTGATCGCTGTAACCCGCAAGCTGGATGATCTCCATGCGGTCGCGTAGCGGCATCGGGATCGGCCCAAGTTGGTTCGCCGTCGCGATAAAGAATACCTTGGAAAGGTCGAACGGCAGGTCGATATAGTTATCGCGGAATGTATCATTCTGCGCCGGGTCGAGAATTTCCAGCAATGCCGATGCCGGATCGCCGCGGAAATCGCTGCCGAGCTTGTCTATTTCGTCCAACATCAGCACTGGATTGTTCACGCCTACGCGCCGAAGCGACTGAATGATACGTCCCGGCATCGCGCCGATGTATGTCCGGCGGTGGCCGCGAAGCTCGGCTTCGTCACGCATTCCGCCCAGCGACATCCGATCGAATTCCCGCCCGAGCGCACGGGCGATCGAACGGCCCAGCGAAGTTTTACCGACTCCCGGAGGGCCGACAAACAGCAGGATCGGGCTCTTCGAATCCGGCCGCAGCTTTACTACAGCAAGAGACTCCAGGATGCGTTCCTTAACGTCCTCTAATCCGTAATGGTCCTCATCAAGGATCTTTCTAGCTTCCGTCAGATCGAGCTTCTCCTTGCTTGATTTCCGCCACGGCAGCTCGAGAATGTATTCCAGATACGTCCGAATAACGTGAAAATCCGGCGCCGATTGCGGAAGCTGTTCCATTCGCCGCAGCTCGCGTTCGGCCTCCTTCCTTACGTCGTCCGGAAGGTCGGCCGTTTCCAGGCGTTCACGAAGCTGTTCGGCCTCGGCCTTTTCGCCGGTTTCGTCCTCGCCGAGCTCTTTCTGGATCGCCTTCATCTGCTGCCGAAGAATGTAATCGCGCTGCGACTTGTCCATCTCGGTCTGTGCTTCGGTGGCGATCTTTGACCGGATCTGCATGATCTCGAGCTCACGGGCCAAAGCCGCATGCGTAAGCGTAAGCAATCCGTCCACCGTGCTCGATTCGAGCATTTTTTGCTCGGTCTCGACGCCGAGGTCCAAAACCGACGCGAGAAAATACGAAAGCTGAACAGGATCGTTCTGCGACATCACGGCCATCCGAACTTCCGGCGGAACCTGCGGCAGAAGCGCCAGCGCCTGCTGGATCATGCTCTGAATGTTTCTTTTTAATGCTTCGATCTCTCCGTCATCGACGCGGCGCAGAGCTGGCAGAATACGCACACGGGCCTTCAAAAATGGCTGTTCCTGCACCCATTCGACGACTTCGAACCGATCCATGCCCTGAACGATAAGCTGCATTACGCTATCGTTGCGCATCATCCGCTTGATGTTTACGAGCGTTCCGACCTTGTAGAGGTCGTTCGCCACGGCGTCGTCACCGGTGACGTTCTCCGAACGCGTCGTGATACAGGCGAGCAGTTTCTCCTCGGTCGCGAGCGAGGACTCGACCGCCTGTACGGACCTGTCACGGCCGACCGCGAGCGGGACCACCGTTTCCGGAAAGAGCGTCGTATTTTGCAGAGGCAGTACCGCGATCTCAAATTCCTGCGGCAGCGGCTTCTGCGTTTCCTCGGATTGATTTTGGGTATTCTCTTCAACCATAAATTCTCTCTTTGTCGATAAGCGCTTCTTACGGCTTCGCGGCTTCAGCTTTCTTGAGCCGAATGATCAGCAGTCCATTCTCGAACATGTGGTCCACGCTTACGCCTTCGATCGATGCCGGGAACCTGAGCGTCTTTTCGAACCGGTTATAGGTGATCTCCATCTGTTGGAATCTGACGCCCATCGTGCAGAATTTGTCTCGCCGAACGCCGGCGATATAAAGCACGTTACCCTGCACGTCGATCTCGACATCCTCGGCAGCGACTCCCGCAAGTTCGACTTTGACGATCCATCCGTCCTGCGTCTGATATACATCGGCCGCCGGATACCACAGCCGGTCAGAAACGCGAGCGTTCTTCGACGAAGCCAAAAATTGAAAATAACGATTTGTCGACTTTGCCATTTTTGATCAGCTCTTGCTCCAAAACGCGCTGCCGCTCGAGATATCCTCCAGCGTTTCCGCGATCTCGCGTTCGTCTTCCATTTCCAGCGCAACGTCAGCCATCGAAATAATGCCCGCAAGTTCGCCGGTTTCGGTCACGACCGGAATGCGCCTGACCTGCTTTTCGCCCATCAACCGTATCGCTTCGAAAACGTAATCGTCCGGCCGTACTGAAAACAATTCGGTGGTCATTGCATCGCCGACCGGAGTATCGGCGCCGCGGCCTTCGGCGATCGACCGCACCACAATGTCGCGGTCCGTAACAATGCCCGCCAGCTTGCCATTTTCGACGACCGGGATCGCGCCCATGTCGCCTTCGCGCATCAGCACAGCGACATCGCGGAGCGGCATGTCACGCGTTGCCGTCCTTACGTTCGAGGTCATGATCTCGCGGCAGCGAAGACGGGTTTTCGCCGTCAGATCGGACTGTCCCATTACGCAAAACTCCTTTCTTTTATTTTGTTTGACTTCGGACAAGAAAGCAAGCGTTTATATTTTCGGCCCATGATTTGCGATTTATCCGCCGAATCGCCAAACTATTGATTAAATGGGCAAGCATCGCGAAAATAAACGCAAACCCGTCCGGGAAGGTAAATCGATCACCGTCGGGCGCGCCGAATCGGTCCCGCCCGGACGCGGAGCGACGGTCAAACTCAAGGACGGTACCGAAGTTGCCCTTTACAACATCAACGGAACGTTTCACGCCATCGAGAATTTCTGCCCGCATAAGGGCTACCCGCTGGCCGATTCGCGGCTTTACGGCAATATCGTCGAATGTGACTGGCACGGCTGGCGCTTTGACGTGCGGAGCGGCGAGTGCTTCACACAGCCCGGATGCTCGATCGAAAGCTATGAGGTTGAGGTCGACGACGGGTGGATCAAGATCATCGTCTGATCGAATTTATTTATATTTAAATCAGTTCGATGATGGATCGCGAATTTAGCGGCTGAAAATGCTGGATCGCACGGCAACGGCCGCGGCCGCACCATCGTCACCTATCGCTTCGACCGGGCACGCCATCATCGCTTCCTCGCAAAGCTCCCTTTCTTCGGCGGTTTCCGGCTGTTTATAAACGTACGAATACCCGTTCTCGTCATTCCTGCAAAAATTGCGCGGGGCAGTATCGCGGCAGACATCGCAATCGATGCAGTTTCTGTCCACAAAGTATTTGCCCGGCTCATTATCCGGCAGTTTGTCCCGTAGGTCCGCCATAAAAACGTTCACCGCCGAGACGTCAGGACACAGAATAGTGGAATTGCTCCCGCTTTCCCAGTGTCTCCGCGCCTGGGCGGTGTGCTTATCGTTTCGTTTCAGTCATCGAGATCATTCGCTCCAAAGCGACGCTCGCGAAATGTTTGGTCTCCGGATCGACAACGATCTCGTTCACGACATTGCCGTCCAGCAAATTCTCCATCGCCCAAGCCAGATTCTGCGGCGCGATGCGGTACATCGTAGCGCACATACACAGGTCCGGAGCGAGCAAGTGTATCTCCTTGTCAGGAAAGCGCTGCTGCAGACGGTTTACAAGATTGACCTCGGTCCCGATCGCCCATTTCGACCCGCTCGGCGAATTCTCGACCGTCTTGATAATAAATGATGTCGAACCGTTCAGGTCGCTCATTTCAACGACCTCGCGGACGCATTCGGGATGGACCAGGATCTGTATCCCCGGAACTTGTTTGCGGATCTGATCCACGTGCCACGGCTTGAATCTGCCGTGCACCGAACAATGGCCGCGCCAGAGAATAAGTTTGGCGTTATGAAGCTCTTCTTCCGTATTGCCGCCGAGCTCTTCGTGCGGGTTCCACAACACCATCTGCTCCAGCGGAATACCGAACTTTGCGCCCGTATTTCTTCCGAGGTGCTGGTCCGGGAAAAAGAACATTTTGTCGAAATTCTTGAGATAAATATCGAAAAGCGGGATCGCGTTTGACGATGTGCAGACCACGCCTTCGTTCCGTCCGCAGAATGCCTTGATCGCCGCGGAGGAATTCATGTACGTGATAGGGGCAACCTTGTTCTCAAGCACGCCGATCTCGCGCAGCTGCTCCCAGGCGTCTTCGACCTGTTCGATCGTTGCCATGTCGGCCATCGAGCAGCCCGCGCCCATATCCGGCAAAATAACACGCTGTTCGGGTTTGCCGAGAATATCCGCCGATTCGGCCATGAAATGGACGCCGCAGAATACAATGAATTCCGCATCGGTCTGCGATGCCATTACCGAAAGCTGGTACGAATCGCCCGTTAGATCAGCGTGACGTATCACATCGTCGCGCTGGTAATGATGGCCTAGGATCACGACGCGCGGCCCAAGCTCTTTCCGTGCCGCCTCGATGCGTTCGGCGATCTCGGCGTCCGGCATTACAAGGTAATCTTCAAGGACTCTGGTTTCTTCCAATACTGCGTTCATCATTCGTCTCCTGTTTGCTTAGATGCATAAACAAACGAAAACTAAATGAGAATCATTGCGCTTTGTAACACATTTCGCAAGCGTGCTTTATGTATCGAACCTTACCCATCACGCAATGCCAAGCATCTTTTCGATCAGTAATATTATGCCGTACGAGGCCGCAGCGATCAGCGCCGCCATCGGGATCGTCAAAACCCAGGCCCACACTATCTTTCCCGCGACGCCCCATTTCACAGCGGAGAATCTCTTTGCCGAACCGACGCCGACGATCGAACCGGTGATCGTATGCGTGGTGGAGACCGGAATGCCAAAGCCCGTTGCCATGAACAGGGTAAGCGCGCCGGAAGTCTCGGCACAGAAACCGCCCACAGGCTGCAGCTTGACGATCTTGGTGCCCATTGTCTTGACGATCCGCCAGCCTCCGGAAAGCGTGCCCAATCCTATGGCCGCGTGTGCAGCGAGTATCACCCAAAGTTCAGGAGTAGGAAGCTTGCCGCCCGGGTCCATTTGCGCAAACCCGCCGGCGACCAGCACGATCGTGATTATGCCCATCGTCTTCTGGGCGTCGTTGCCCCCATGTCCCAGGGAGAAAGCAGCGGCTGAGAATAGCTGCCCGACGCGAAATACCCTGTCCACCTTGTTCACCGCTACTTTGTGAAATATCCAGTAGACCGTCACCATTAAAACAAAGCCGAGCGCCATTCCGATCAGCGGCGACAAGACAATGAACGCAAGGGTCTTTATCCAACCGGCTGCTATCAGGACGGTTTCAACGCCCCCAAGCCCGAAGTGCCATACATACGAAGAGATCGCGGAACCGGCGTAAGCTCCGACAAGGGCGTGCGAACTCGATGTAGGCAGCCCGAGATACCATGTGATCAGATTCCAGGCGATCGCCCCCAGTACCGCCGCAAGCAGTACGAACAACTGATCGTTTCCAGGGATCACGGCAATATTTACCATATCGCCGCCAATAGTCTTAGCGACGGCGGTTCCGAATACCAGGAACGCCGCGAAATTAAAGAACGCCGCCCACGCCACAGCAACGCCCGGTGAAAGGACGCGAGTCGCGACCACCGTCGCGATCGAGTTTGCGGCGTCATGGAAACCGTTCACATAGTCAAAGACAAGTGCGGCGGCAATGATCACGATAACTAGAGCTAAAGCTGCGCTTTGGCCTTCCATAAATATTGTGTTTACTGGTTTTGCAGCAGCCGTTGCTAGTTATGCTTCAGGACAATGCTTTCGATGATGTTCGCGACGCTTTCGCAGCGGTCCGTTGCGTTTTCGAGAATTTCGTACAATTCCTTTGATTTAATGACGGCGATCGGGTCGGTGGCATCCTTGAACAGTTCGCCTATTGCGCGGAAATACACGTCGTCAGCTTCGTTCTCGAGCCTGTGGATCTCGACAAAATGCTCGTTCATTCCGTTCGGTTTGCTCAGCATCGCGACTGCGGAATTTATTTCCAGCGCAAGTTCATGGATTATTCTGGCCAGGTGTTTTGCGTGAATGTTGATCTCGCGAATGTCGTACATGACCATCGCGCGGGCACCCGCGTCGATATAGTCGCAGATATCGTCAAGTGCGACCGACAACGTATAAATATCTTCGCGGTCAAATGGAGTGATGAACGATTTGTTCAGTTTCGTCGTGATCTGATGCATTATGCTGTCGCAGCTGTGTTCCGCGGCCTTAATGCGTCTTGTATATTCCGAGACATCGCCGCCCGGGTCGTCCAGCATATCGATAAGTATGTTGGACGCCTCGGCGATCTTCCCGGTCATCTGCGAGAAGAAAGTGAAATACTCGTCCTCTCGCGGTAAAAAGCTGAAAGCCATTGTTGCTCTCCTATGATTGGCAGGTTGTTAACAGAAATTTAACATACTTGAAATTGCCCTCGCGTGTCTAACGGAAGAAAACAATTTCTAACGCATCACGTCGGAACGCCGTACAGCGACGCTGGTTGAAACAAAAAAATGAGGCCGTCCACTCGGACAGCCTCATTGTAACTGACGTTAAAACGTGCCTTACTTCGCTCCTCCGGCCAATTTTCCGATAAGGGTGAATAGCGGCAGGTACATCGAAATAACGATCGAACCGATCGTTACGCCGAGGAATGCGATCAATGCCGGTTCGATCATTGCCAGCAGGTCAGCGATGGCGGAATCGACCTCTTCCTCGTAAAAATCCGCGATCTTCGACAGCATCGCGTCCAATGCGCCGGTCTGTTCGCCGACGCCGATCATCTGGCCGACCATGTGCGGGAATACCTCGGTCGCCTTCAGCGGCTCCACAAAACTCTCGCCGCGTTCGACACCGGCCCGAACTTTCAGGATAGCGTCTTCAATAATGACATTACCGGCGGTTTTCGCCGTGATCTCAAGTGACTGCAGGATCGGAACGCCCGATGAAAGCAGGGTCGACAGGATCCTTGAGAATCGCGCCACCGCGATCTTTCGCAATATGCCGCCAAAGACAGGCGTCTTCAGCAGCAGAGAATCGATCTGCCAGCGGCCCTTCGGCGTCTTGTAAAGATAGCTGATGCAGACGCTGGCTGCTATGATTCCGGCAAGCAGCGCCAGTCCGCCCCATCCGGCCAGAAAACCGCTTATGCCCATCACGATACGCGTTGGCAGCGGAAGCATTTCTCCCGGCCCGAGCAAGCCGATAAATATCTGTTCGAACTGCGGAATGACCACGACCATAATGACGGCAATGGCAGCGATGGCCACGAATATGACCGCGGCAGGATAGATCGACGCCGAAATGATGCTGCGTTTCAGCTTAACGACCTTTTCGATCAAGGTCGCCAACCGCTGCAGGATCAGGTCGAGCACACCGCCCGTTTCTCCCGCTTCGACCATGTGCGTATAAAGCGAATCAAAGACTTTTGGGTGCTTTTCGAGTGCTGCAAACAGCGTAGCGCCTTCTTCGACGTTTTGACGCACCTGGCGGAGAACGTCCTTGAAGAAAACGTTGTTCTGCTGTTCGGCGAGAATGTCGATGCACTGAACAAGCGGCAGGCCGGCGTCGATCATAACGGAGAACTGCCGCGTAAATACTGCGAGTTCCTTCGCCCCGACCTTCTTCCGCCGGCCGAGCTTCGGTATCGCGATGTCGCGGCCCTTTTCTGAAGCCTGCGTCATCACTATCTGTTCGCGGCGCAGCAGATTCCGAAGTTCATCCTGGGTCGCGGCGACGCGTTCGCCCGTTACCAGCTCATTTAATCGATTTCGTCCTTTAAAGGCGTAAGTAGGCATCTTGGTTTCTCAGACTCCTATACAGTTTAATGCCGCGCCGTCCGCGGCAGGATGCGAAGCATGGCGCTTCGCTTCTAAAATCCTGGGTCCTTAGCGTGCAGGCGGCCGCTGTCCAACCGGTCTGCCCTGCGCATACGGGCTTGCATGATTGCCGGGTGCCGGGCGCGTTTGCCCGCCGTATGATTGATTGACGCCCGAACCGCGTTCGATCAGTTCCTTGAGTTCGTCGGCGTTCGATGTCCGCTGCATTGCAGCTTCGAGCGTGATCTGCCGCTTATGGTAAAGCGAAGCAAGCGCCTGGTTGAACGTCTGCATTCCGAATTTGTCCTGGCCAGTCTGCATCATCGAATAGATCTGGTGGATCTTGTCCTCGCGGATAAGGTTGCGGATGGCGGAATTGGGTATCAGGATCTCCAAAGCCATGCAGCGGCCGTCACCGGTCGCCTTAGGCAGCAGAGCCTGACACATAATGCCTTCGAGCACGAGCGAGAGCTGTGTGCGGACCTGAGCCTGCTGTCCCGCCGGGAAAACGTCGATGATACGGTTAATGGTCGAATACGCCGAATTGGTATGCAGCGTAGCAAACGTCAAGTGGCCCGTCTCCGCGATCCTGAGCGCCATCTCGATCGTCTCGAGGTCACGCATTTCACCGACGAGCACGACGTCCGGGTCCTGACGAAGTGCCGTGCGCAAAGCCGATCCGAACGAATGTGTGTCCGCCGCGACCTCGCGTTGGTTCACGACGCAGTTCTTGTGGTTATGGAGAAATTCGATCGGGTCTTCGATCGTCAAAATATGGTCGTGCCGGTCGATATTGATCTTGTCGATCATCGACGCAAGCGTTGTGGATTTACCCGAACCCGTCGGACCGGTGACAAGGATCAGGCCGCGCGGCTTTTTGCACATATCGGCAACCACGGGCGGTAAACCTAGGGCTTCAAACGATTTGATCTCGTACGGGATGGCACGGAAAACTGCTCCGACAGCGCCCTTTTGATTGAACAGGTTCGCACGGAATCGCGACATTCCTTTCAGGCCGAACGAAAAGTCGAGCTCGAGATTTTCTTCGAACCTATGCTTTTGTGCGTCGGTCAGAACGGAATAGGCCAGCCGCTTCGTATCTGCCGCCGTCAGCGCCGGAAAGCCGTCGAGCTGTGACAAATGGCCGTGAACACGGATCTGCGGCGGCGAATTTGTCGTCAGGTGAAGGTCGGATCCGCCCGCATCCGTCATCTTGCGAAGCAATTCCGGAAGCGTGATCTGTGAATGTGCGCTGTTTTCGTTTTCGAAGCTCATAAATGATTCGTGATACTGCGGGGATCGTGGAGGGCTGCCAGCCGCCATGGTGACGGCGGGCAGCATTTCTAACAAATTTAGGCGTGGTTATTCTCTGACTGCTGCTTGCTGTGCGGGACGCTTGCGGCTCTGCAGCGAATAGATAACCTTTTCCGATTCTTCGGCAAGCCGTTCGGCTCCGTCCGCTCCGGCCGAGGTTGCAACGCTGTAGATACGCCCGTCCGCTTCTGTAAAGTAGAACATTCGCGAACTGACACGCCCACCCGATTGCGACTGCGCTTCTACTACATAGACCGATTTGCCGCCGATCTCTTTCTGATAATCGTTAACGACCCAGCCGTTCTCTCGGATCATCCTGTTGATGACATCGCGGCGAAGCGATGTCGTCGGAACTCCCGCGAGCATACGATTGCGGCCACGGCCGGCACTGTCGCCCATTGCGGGGCCAACCACCGAGATCGAAGCCGTGCCGACATTATCAACGCGGAACTGAAGTTCGCTGTTTGTCGAATTTCCCTGGCTCCAGCCTTTCGGAGCGGCCTGTCCTGACGGAAGGATCGCGGTTTCTTCGGCTTTGGCTGCTGCCGGTTTTACGGCCGCTGTCGAATTGCTCTGCTCGGATTTAGTTTCCGCCAGACGCATCTGGCGCAGCCTCAATGACCGGCGTCGCGCCGCCATTGCCTTCTTGCGGCGTTCCTGAGCACGGTAGAGCTGCCACCAGCGTTTCGAATATTTCTTGACGCCTACCCATTCTCTTTTCTTTTTATATCGCCGCTGCTTCCGCGGCCCGGCCTCCGCTGAATCGGTCGCGACGAATGCCAGTGTCCCGAGCCCGATCAGCATAGCCATTGATAATGCAATTGCCCTAAATAGCATAGTTCCTCCAAAATGCTTATAAGACCGTCTCTTTAACGACCTCTTCGATCGTCGTGATACCGTCCCGGATCTTGCACAGACCCGATTCGCGAAGCGTGATCATCCCAACCTCAATGGCCTTTCGCCGAAGTTCCATTGCGCTGGCCCCGATAATGATAAGCTCGCGTAATTCCTCAGTTATTTCCATTACTTCATAAAGGCCGATCCTGCCCTTGTAACCCGTGTTGTTGCACGTCTTGCAGCCTTTACCCTTGTAAAGTTTCAGACCCGCTGCCTCTTCGGGCGAAAATCCGATCTCGACCAAACCTTCGACCGGAACGTGCACCTCTTCCTTGCAGTTCTTGCAGATCACGCGGATCAGCCTCTGTGCCTGGATCAGGTTCACCGAAGTGGCGACGAGGAAGGGCTCGATGCCCATGTTTACGAGACGCGAAATAGTGGAGGGCGCGTCGTTTGTATGCAGGGTTGAGAGTACGAGGTGGCCGGTAAGAGCGGCTTTGATCGCTATCTCCGCGGTCTCGAAATCGCGGATCTCGCCGACGAGGACGATGTTAGGGTCCTGTCTAAGGAAGGATCGGAGCGCGGCCGCGAAATTCAGGCCGATCTGCTCCTTCATCTGAACCTGGTTTATGCCGTGCAGGTTGAATTCGACCGGGTCTTCGGCCGTCATGATGTTCGTCTCCGGCGTATTCAATGATTGCAGCGCCGAATAGAGCGTGTTCGTTTTACCCGAACCCGTCGGTCCGGTAACGAGCACCATACCGTACGGATTGGAAATATTCCGCTTGAATTTTTCGAGGCTTTCCGGCTCAAACCCGAGCTTCGTCATGTCGAGCATCAGCTTCTCTTTATCCAAAAGACGAAGCACGACCTTTTCGCCGAATAGCGTCGGCAGCGTAGAAACGCGGAAATCCAGTTCGCGGGAACGATTATCGACCTTTACCTTGATCTTGATGCGGCCGTCCTGCGGCAGGCGTTTTTCGGAAATGTCGAGCTTCGACATGATCTTCAAGCGCGAGATCAGCGGGTCGCGAAGCTTCATCGGCGGATGCATAACATCGTACAGGACACCGTCGATACGAAACCTGATGCGGAAATCCTTTTCATACGGCTCAACGTGAATGTCCGACGCTCCGCGCCTTAGGCTGTCCACCATCAGCACGTTCACAAGACGAACAACCGGTGCCGCCTCGCTTGCGCCGACGAGCTTCGTTATATCTATCTCTTCATTAGTATCGACGATCTCCAATTCCTCGGAATCGGAATGGCCGAACTCGAAATCCTCAAGTGAAACGTCAAGGTCGTCCGCGCGCAGCTTCTCCGCCACCGCCGTTCCATTGCCGTTTCTCGAATGGCCGTTCTTGCCGCTGCCGTTCAGCTTTGCGCTGTCAGCGCGGTACGCGTCCTCGAAAATATCGATCTGCGTCGAACCGCTGTAATATTTTCCGATGGCGATCACGATCGCGGTCTCCGACGCGATCACGGGCTCAACGCTCAGGCCCGTCATGAACTTGATATCGTCCATCGCGAACACATTCGTCGGGTCTGCCATCGCAAGCGTCAGCGTCGCGCCCACCTTTGAGATCGGCAGCACGGAATATTTCAGTGCGACGTCCTGCGAGATGAGCCGAATAACATCGGCGTCGATATGGAAAAGATCGAGGTTGATCGACGGCACGCCGTATTGGCGCGATAAAACTGCGGTGATTACGTCGTCGGAGATAAGCCCGAGCTTTACAAGATTGGAACCGAGCCGTCCGCCGTTGGTGCGCTGGTATTCGAGGGCGTCACGCAACTGCTGCGAGGTGATAAGATTTTCGCGGACAAGAATTTCCCCAAGTTTTGTAGACATTTCGATTAAGAGTGGTTCCTAATGATTAAGATCAAGCAAGAGGAATCGAACGAAGCTGGCGTTAAGTTTTACTTAATAAGAGGATGAACCGCCAACGATGATTAACATCGTTGAAATGCAATAATAGATGTTTAACCGAAACGTGTCAAGATTTCTTTTTCAATCGGTCAGGATGACCGATTTTGAATGCTCTGCGGCCGTTGCCTTCTTAAAACCGCAGAGTGAGACGCCACAGGAAAGGTTACGGATTTGACTGTTTTTTGATCTGTACTATAAACGAACGTATCGCGGGAGCTTCGTCACTGTCGGGAAAGAGTTTCAGAAATTCCTCGTAGGTGGCAACAGCCTCGTCGTATAGTTTCTGCTTTTCGTAGATCAGGCCGAGAAGCTGGTAGACGACCACAGCGTCCGGAGATCCGATCAACTGGCGCGCGGCGATCTTATAGTGCTTCGCAGCGAGAGCATAATTCGCCGCTTCCGCTTCGTAATCGCCTTCGGCGGAAGCACCGTCTGCACGCTCGCTGTAAAGTAATCCAAGGCCCGTGTACGCTTCCGGCTGAAACCCAGCGCCTTCTTTTATTGCTCGTTCGAAGGCCGCGATCGCCTTCACCTCGTCGCCGCTTTCCTTTTCGACGCGGCCTTCGATCGCCGACGCTTCCGCCACACCCGGCTTGATCCTGCGAAGATCTCGGATCGCCTTTATAGCGGCGTCGGGCTTACGGGCCTCTGACAGTACGCGGGCGAGCCCTACATGTGCCTGAATATATCCGGGACGTAGTTTAATAGCTTTCTGATAGGCCGCGGCAGCGCGGTCACGATCGACTAGGGTCAGCCGTTCGGCTTCCTGAAACGCTAGTTCCGCCGGATCGTCCGTTGCTGCAAGCGCGACGCGGACATCTCCGGAATCGGCAGGCAGCAGCGTTTTTACTGCTTCCTTGAATCCGTCGGCGCGAACACGCATCGTCGCCCGCCCCGTCGCCGATGTGATCAGTGACAGCTTGCCGTCGCTTCCGGCCGCGCCGAAGCGAACGTCATTGATCCAGACGACGGCTCCGGGCTCCGTGATCACCGTGATCGAACGTGTATTCGGTGCAGCTTCCTTGCCGCCGGCCTGCGCCGCGGCACCGATCGGCAGAAGGAGGAACATTAGGATAAGGCGCGCGCAGGATCGCGGCCAGATCCCGGTCCGGTAAGAATTCGTTACGGTCATTCCCTTATTTTACCATTTCCCGGTGCCGTTCCTGAATTTTTTAGCCTATCCGTGAATACTCGTCTGAAATGTCCACCTCGTCGAATTCATCCGGAACGCCGTCCTGGTCCTTATCCTGTGCGAATAAGATCTTAATGAACGGGGGAGCGATAAGCGTTGTCGCGACCGCCATAAAAAGGACGGAAGCAAAAAATGGCTCGCTGATGACCGCAAGCCCGAGGCCGATCTGTGCGACCACGATCCCGACCTCTCCGCGCGGGACCATCCCTATGCCGACCTGTGCCATTTCGCGCCGCGTCATTCCCCAGGCGCCCAGTCCGCACCCAACGAACTTGGTCAGAACAGCAGCGACCGTAAGCACTATTGCGAGAATGATCACGGTCGTGTCTTTAAACACCCAAAGGTTAAGCTGCATTCCGATATTGACCAGAAAGAACGGCACAAGAAATTCCGTGACGCCGCTCGTCAGCCAATGCATTTTCTCGTTCTCCTCGGTAACTTCCGCGAGCGCCATGCCCGCCAAGAAAGCCCCGATGATCGCAGCAACGCCAACGTATATCGCCGCGAACGAAAGGCCGAGGCACAGTATCAGCCCGAAATTAAAGAACGGTTTTTCAATGCGGAGCCGTTCAAGCGCCGGTCCGAACCGCGTCATCAGCTTGGCGCCGACTGTCGCGACGAACACCGTGAATCCCACGGCTAGCCCAGCGGTTTTGCCGAGCTGCCAGTAATCGATGCTGCCTTGGCTCATCGCCGATACGACCGACAGGATCAGCAGCCCGAGAATGTCGTCAATGACGGCGGCGCCAAGAATCACCCGCGATGTCTCAAGGTCCAGCAGGCCCATCGAACCGAGCACGCGGGCCGTGATCCCCACGGACGTGGCAACCAGTGCTGCGCCGATGAACATCGCTTCGACAAACGAACCGTCCCACCACATCGCGATCCCATAACCCGCAACGAATGGCAGAATTACGCCCAGAACGGCGACGAGCCCGGCACGCTTCCCGACGCGGAATATCGCTGCCGGCTTTGTCTCGAGTCCGACGTTGAACAGCAGGAAAATAACGCCGATCTCCGCCAATATACCGATCAGTTCGGACGGCTGGACCCACCCTAATAGGCTCGGTCCGATCACGACGCCCGCAAGAATTTCACCGACGACTGCCGGCTGTTTCATCCGTTCGAATATTTCTGCCATTACTTTCGCGGCGGCTAATATCAGGAACAGCGACAACAGAACGGCCGAGGCTTCGACATTTGCGGCTAGGAATATTGGCATTTACTCTCCAGAATATTTTGTAGATCGCTGCGGCCCGGCCGACAGTCGGCGTTATGCCATCGCTCAGAAAAAATTGGAATTCGGGCTGGTCTTCATTTTACCAAGTGGATAAAACATCGGGCAAAATTCGATTTCCGATTTCAGGGGAGCTTGATTTTTTCTGCGCAGATTCTATAATTGAGTGTTTGTGGCTGGGTAGCTCAGCTGGTTAGAGCGCGGGATTCATAACCCCGAGGACGGGAGTTCAAGTCTCCCCCCCGCCACCACAAGTTCTTTCTAAGACGGCAATTCGCGGCCGTCTTTTTCTTTTTCCCGCAATTCGGTTTAACATTCCGG
>JAEZIT010000029.1 GCA_023436495.1 Acidobacteriota bacterium | reverse complement strand
CTGCTCGATACTGCCTGATTCGCGAAGGTCCGACATCAAGGGCTTCGGAGGATTTCGCGCCTCAGGCGCACGCGAAAGCTGGGACAGTGCGACGACCGGCACATTCATTTCTTTTGCCAACGCTTTTAGTTCACGCGAGATCTGCGAAACTTCCTGCTGACGCGATTCGGTCCGCCGCGACCCGCCCATAAGCTGAAGATAATCCACGACGATAAGGTCCAGGCGCTTCTGTTCGGCGGCAAGCCTCCGGGCCTTCGCACGCATTTCCAGCACCGAAATTCCCGGCGTATCATCGATATAAATATGAGCACGCGACAAAGTCTCGATGCCGCCCGCCAAACGTCCCCATTCGTCTCGCGTCAAATATCCTGTACGGAAACGGTGCGCGTCCACCTTCGACTCGGAACTAAGCATACGCATAACGAGCTGTTCCTTGGACATTTCCAGCGAGAATACCGCAACGACCGCGTTGTCGATAACTGCGGCGTTTTGCGCGAGCGTCAGACAAAATGCGGTCTTTCCCATCGACGGACGTGCGGCAATGATAATAAGGTCTGTCCGCTGCAGTCCCGATGTCATTTGATCCAATTCGCGAAACCCGGTCGATAGGCCCGTGAGTGCCTGCGATCCCCGGTCGGCGAATTCCTTTACGTTGACCAACACGCGTTCGGCAACGGGCTGAATATGGACAAGGCCTTGCCGCGTCCGGGCTTCCGCCAGGGCAAAGATCATCTGTTCGGCGTGATCGAGAACCACTTCGGCATCGTCTTCCTCGGCAAGAGCCTCGCTCGTGATCTGGTTGCAGGTGCGGATAAGGTTTCGAATGACGGATTTGTCCTTAACGACCTTTACGTATTCTTCGAGGTTCGAAAAATGCGGCAATCCATACGTAAGATTCGCGATCGTCGATATGCCTCCGATCGAATCGATCGAACCTTCCTTCTTCAGTTCTTCGACGATCAGCACGGGATCGATCTGTTTCGAGGCCTCGAACAACCCCAACATCGCGGTATAGATCCGCCGATGCAGCGGCGAATAAAAATCCTCCGCCTTGAGGTGTTCAACGGCTTGTGTGATCAGAGCATTGTCGAGAAGAATAGCGCCGAGGATGACTCGTTCGCTGTCCTCGCTGCTCGGCAGCGGCCTCTCCAGGTATTGTTCGCGTCGCGATTCGGGAAAAGGTGAAACCATGTTTCAATCAGGCCCTGCAAATAGGGCAGCTTAAGGGTTTTGTCTGTTCGAAGCCGATTTTGGGAGGAATCCGGAAACTAAAATTCCGGCTGCCTTTTATTAAGTTTGCAGTAACCGATGATACTATCATCCGCCCTGCGAAACAAAGATTCCTAGCGGATTTCGCTTAACCTGTTTAGTGGTATACGTTAGCGGATCGACCCTACTTCCGGACGCACGAACGCCGCGATGAGCACTGCCCGCCGCGGCGTCATGTAATACCGAAATAACCGGAAATTTAGGCTTCCGTATCTCCGTCAGCCATTCCGTCGTCGGTCGCTGCTGCCGCTTCTTCAGTTGCTGCTTCCGCTTCCGGAGCCGCAGCCTTCTTGCCTTTCTTCGCGGCCTTCGCTTCGGCCGCATCAACGGCCTCTCCGCCTTCGGCCGTAACGGTCACCGGCACCTGAAGCACGACGTCACGGTGCAGTTTCACATTAACGGTATATTCACCCGTTTCCTTAATCGAATCGCGCAGATTGATCTTGCGGCGGTCGATCTCGTAGCCTTTCGCTTTGAGCGCTTCGGCGATATCCATCGAAGTGACGGAACCGAAAAGATGGCCGTGCTCGCCCGATTTGCGTTCGAAGCTGAGCGAAATGCTGCTCATCTGGTCACGCTGAGCTTCAGCCGTGGCTTTTTCGACAGCAGCCTTCTTCAAAAGAGCCTCACGCTCCTGTTCGATCTGCTTGACGTTTCCTTTCGTCGCCAGCGTAGCAAGGCCTTTCGGCAGCAGGTAATTCCGGGCGTAACCCGCTTTTACCCTGACTATTTCGCCGCGTCCGCCGAGCGTGTCGATATCTTCGCGCAATAGAATTGTAGTATTTGCCATTTCTCTAAATCTCCTCTGTTCTAGTCCGCGACGAACGGCAGCAATGCCATCGCTCTTGCTCGCTTGATCGCTTTCGCGATGCGGCGCTGGTCCTTTGCCGAAATACCGGAAATGCGGCGCGGCATGATCTTTCCTCTCTCGGGGATGAACTGCCGCAAATAATCCGTGTCCTTCCAATCGACATAATCGGGCACTACCTGACGCGGGCGGCGGCGCGGGTATCGCCGGGGGACGCGATCACCGATCACATCCTCTTGCGAGGCCATATCCTTATCATTTATCAGTTCCAATTCTCTTTCTGCCATATTTCACCTCCGCTTACTGTGCGTCTCCTGTTGCTGCAGCTTCTTCCGACTGGCGGAATTTCGAACGTTTCGCGTTGCGGGCTTCCCGCTTCGAACGCGCCTTTTCCGCTGCCTTGCGGTCTTCGTCCACACGGACGGTCATGAACCGCACGATCAGGTCATTCACGCGCATGCGGCGTTCGAGTTCAGCGATCTCCTGGCCGGTTCCCTCGATCTCGAACAGGACGTAATATCCTTCGTTCTTCTTGTTGATCGGATACGCCATTTTTCGGCGTCCAGCGTCGTCGATGCGGACTACGGTACCGCCTTCCTTGACGATCAATTGTTCAACCGACTCATTCAGAGCGGCGATCTTGTCGTCGGCAGCATCCGTGTCGACGATGTACATTACTTCGTAAGTTCTATTTGCCAATTTCTTTTCCTCCTTTTGGCTTTCCAACCTCGCCCGCTTCGGGGCGAAGTAAGGGGCTGTTCTGATCCTTTCGATCAATTAAACCTTGCCATCGCGCGTTCCGTTCCCTCGCTTATGATCGAACGGACAGCCTCGGCGGCATTCTCTAGTATCTTTTCAACGTCGGCGGCTTCTGTCTTCGAAAAGCCGTCAAGCACGAAATTCTTCGCGTCTCGGATCGGATGTTCGGGTTGAATACCAACCCTGATCCGTATGAATTCGTTCGTCCCAAGCCGGTCGATTATCGACCTGAGCCCGTTCTGGCCGCCGTGCGAGCCCTTTGCTCGGATCCGGATCGTACCGAACGGTATAGCCAGATCGTCCGAGACAATTATCAGCTGCTTGGCCGACCGGTCCGGCTTTTTCAAAAGGCAGCTCACGGCATCGCCGCTCAGGTTCATGTACGTTTGCGGCTTAACGAGTTCTGCCATGCGGCCTTCGATCACCGCCCTGCCGATCATCGACCGGCACTCCTCTCGTTTTACCTGCGTCTGCGACTCGGCCGCAAGCCGGTCTATCAGCATGAACCCGAGATTGTGTCGTGTCCGCTCATATTCCCGGCCCGGATTCCCGAGCCCGACGATCAGCCACGTATTTTCAGAGAGCGAATTCATATCCGGTTCGGAATGCGCGCCCGCAAAAAACATTCACTCGTCCGCCGCGCATCCCGAACAAATATTACTCGGCAGCTTCCGGTTCGCCTTCGGCGCTCGGTTCTTCCCCAGCCACTTCCGGCTCTCCGCCTTCTTCAAGCTGCGGCTCGAGCTCTTCTTCCTTGACGATGACGATCGAAGCAACGACCGTCTCCGGAGCTTCGTGTATCTCGATCCCCTTTCCGACCTTAAGATCGGAAACGTGCAGCGAGTGGCCGACAGCCAGTTCCGTGACATCGAGCTCGATCGAATCGGGAGTGTTTGCGGGTTCGCACAACACTTTGATCTCGCGCAGTGCCTGCGACAGGACCGCGCCGTCTTCCTTAAGCCCTTCTGCTTCGCCGATCAGGTGAATAGGAACCGTCATTTCCATTTTCTCACCCTTTACGAGCCGTCGAAGGTCCGCGTGCATCAGGCGGCCGCGGATACCGTCGATCTGGCGGTCCTGAAAGATAACGTCGCTGACGCCTTCGCCGGCGATATCGAGCGAGAACACGGTATTTACGCCCGCGTCAGTACGAAGGATCGCCGCCAGCTCGCCGAGCTCGGCCGATACCGAAACGCTTTCTCCGCCGCCGCCGTAAACCACGACAGGCACCTTACCTTCGGCACGCAGCCTTCGGTTGACGTTCTTGCCGCGTCCTTCGCGTTTTTCTGCTTTAATAACAACTTTTTCTGCCATATCTAACCTCAAGTTCCAAGTTCAAAGTTCCGAGTTCAAAGGAGTCCTTCGAACCTCGAACCAAGTTTTTCTAAATAAACAGTGACGAAACACTCGTCTCGTCGTGAATCGATTTAATTGCCGACGCCAGGAGCTTCCCGACGCTCAAAACCTCGATCTTGCCGCCTTTGTGCAGCGGCATGCACGTGTCCCTGAGCGGGATCGTATTCGTAACGATGACCTTTTTCAGGTAAGAATTCTCGATATTTTCGACCGCGCGGCCCGACAGTACGGCATGCGTAAAACAAGCAAAGATCTCATTTGCGCCCGCTTTGTGCAGCGCTTCAGCCACCTTGCAGATGGTTCCGCCCGTGTCGCACATATCATCGACTATCAGGCAGTTCTTTCCGCTGACATCGCCGACGATGTTCATCACGTCGGCTTCGTTAGCTCTTTCGCGGCGTTTATCGCATAACGCCAGGCCGGCGTTTAGCCGTTTGGCGTAAGCACGTGCACGTTCTGCACCGCCGGTATCCGGAGCGACAACGATCAGGTTATCGATCGGGTTCGTGTTGAAATAATCAACTACGATCGGAGCTGCATAAAGATGGTCAACCGGAATATCAAAAAAGCCCTGGATCTGAGCCGCGTGCAGGTCGATCGTTAAAACACGGTGAGCTCCCGCCGTGGTGATCAGGTTGGAAACGAGCTTCGCCGAGATCGGCACACGCGGACGGTCCTTTTTATCTGACCGGGCATAGCCGAAATAAGGAATGACGGCCGTGACCCGTTCCGCGGAAGCACGAACGAACGTATCCATCATGATCAGCAGTTCCATCAGATTCTGATCGGTCGGCGGGCACGTCGGCTGCACGATAAAAACATCCGTTCCGCGAACATTCTCACCGATCTGAAAATTGAATTCGCCGTCGGAGAACCGCTCTGTGCTGGCTTTACCAAGGTCGCAATTCAAATGGCCGCAGATCTCTTCCGCCAGGTCGCGATGCGCATTGCCAGAGAATATCTTGATGTTTCCTGTTACGCTCATTCCATTTTCCCGCACGAAAAAAGCGGGCTGATCCATAAATAGACTGCCCGCTCCGATAAGAAAAGTGGCTGGGGCGGGAGGATTCGAACCTACGAATGCCGGATCCAAAGACCGGTGCCTTACCACTTGGCTACGCCCCAACGCGTAATTTCAGAAACTGATCGGAAGCAGGCCACTCAAGTACGGCAATCTATCGAAAGCCAAAAACTTGTTCGCGGTACGTATCCCGCGAAACGGCTGCTACGGCAAACTTTCGCCAGCTTGATTCAATTTCAAGGGCCTTCAGTGCTGTTTGCCGTGTCTCTTTTTTGTCAAAAATTGCGAAAACGCTTGCCCCGCTGCCACTCATTAAAGCCTGTTCGGCACCGAGCCCGAGCAAAGTTTCCTTTACCCGCTTGATCTCAGGATGCACAGCAAAAACGCTGGCTTCGAAATCGTTTTCAAGTGCCGTATGACGCAAATTTCCCGGTCCCGCGTCGAAACGACAAATTTGAAGAATATGATTTGGGTCTCTCTTTGTCAAGTCTTCGGCGTTTAGCCGGACGAACGCTTCGGCAGTCGAAACCGCCTCATCCGGCGTCACGATAAGCAAATTTTCCTCCCGGATCTCCGCGATCGGTTCGATGATCTCACCTCTGCCGGTTCCGATGGCCGTTCCTCCCGTAAAGAAATAGGGCACGTCCGACCCGAGTTCGGCTCCGACCGCCGCAAGCTCATCTATTCCGGTATCCAGGCCCCATAGCCGATTCAATCCGATAAGCGCGACCGCGGCGTTCGACGACCCGCCGCCCAAACCGCCCGGAGACGGAATATTTTTCTCGAGATAAATGTCCGCACCGGAGTCAATTTGATACCGCCCCCTTAAAATTTCGGCGGCGCGAATTATCAGATTTCTGCCGCCCGTCGGTAAGGACGCATCGCCGCATTCCAGCCGCAGGTCCACGGCACGCCGGAATGTTAGCCGGTCGCACAGCGAAACCGTCTGAAAAACCGTGCACAGCTCGTGAAAACCGTCCTGCCGCTTACCAAGTATCTTCAGCAGCCAATTTATCTTTGCAAATGATGGAAGCGTGAACGCCGCATCGCTCATCGGCAAAGCATAAGCCAAAAAACAAAAGGCGGGCAAGCCCGCCTTTGGCTTACGTAATTTTTTCCCGTCTATCGTAGAAGAAAAACCTGTGTGAAATAATACGACCCGTCCGCAGCGATCGCTATGCCTACGGCCGTCTCGCTCCATTCCTTATTGAGTATATTGTCTCGATGCTTCGGCGACATCATCCAGCGTTCGATCGCGAATTCGACAGGGTTCGCATACCCGCGGTTAAACGCGATATTCTCACCGATCGCCTGCCAGAGCCCGAGGCCCGATCTATCCGCGCGATCATCGACCATCGAACCGTCCTTTCCGCGATGGTTGAAAAATTTCAAATTCGCCATGTTCTGCGAATGGCCGCGCGCGACCGGCAATAGGTCGTCGCTCCAACGCAGGGGCGATTGCCCGGCTGCCATTCGGCGTTCGTTCATCAGATCGAACGCCTGCCGTTCAAGATCAACGATACGCGAGCCGTTCAGTGATCCCGACGGAGCAAATTGATTCTGTGCTGACACCGCGACGGAGATCGCCGCCAATAGAATTACGAGAAGTCCAAATCTCTTCATCTAACCTCACTTCGGCAGCCGGTCGCACCTCTTGCATGAGGCTCCTGGCTTTGCGTCCGCCGCTTGTCGCGGCAGTTGCCTTTTCGGATAAGGTCGAAATACCTGTATTTAATTCAAGGGCACGCGGGAAGGATTCCGCCCGCTGATATTTAAAAACCACGAATATCGCTCCTATTCCAGAATCCGGTAAGCGATTTATATACTCGCTGCGTTAATGTAGAATAATCTTATGTTTACAGCCGGTGTCCTGGCCAAACGGACGAACACTCCGATCTTTACGATCCGCCATTACACGCGCATCGGTTTGCTCAAGCCGACGCGTGACCTCAAGAGCGGCTACAAGCTATATCGCCAATCCGACAAGGACCGACTGAAATTCATAAATGCGGCGAAAGAACTCGGTTTCACCCTCGCGGAGATCCAGGAAATACTCGACCACGCCGTCCATGGCGATTCGCCATGCCCTATGGTCCGCGACATCGTGGAACAACGAGTTAAAGAGAATAAAGAGAAGATCCGTCAGCTTAAGAAAATGCAGACTCGGCTGGAGGGAGCATTGGATATGTGGAAAACGATGCGGGACCAGAACCCTACAGGCACGTCAGTCTGCCATTTGATCGAATCATTTTCCGACGGGGGCGACGGCGCTTGACCTGACACCTGCTGTCAGGTTGTAAGATAACTCCAGGAGGCTTGAATATCAATGTCCAAAGAGTTTATAGACCCCATTTGCGGCATGACGGTGACACCGGAAACGGCTGCCGGCAGCATCGAGCATGACGGCGAAACCATTTATTTCTGCAGCAAGGGCTGCATGGAAAAGTTCCGGAAACAGAACGCCGCACCGGCGTTTGCCACTTCCGGAAATGTCCAGTTAGGCCGCCGTTCCGCCGCTGACACTGAGATGCGCATCGACAAGGAAGGCACGCACATCGACCCTGTGTGCAAAATGCTGGTTTCGCCCGAAACCGCCGCGGCAAGTTACGATTACGCCGGAAAGACCTATTATTTCTGCAACGTCGGCTGCAAGGAACGCTTCGCCGCCGATCCTGAGAAATACCTCGGCGACGATCACAGCCACGGCCACGCACAAGAAACGGTCCGCCACGGCGACATGGCAGCGACACCCGGCGGACAATTTATCGACCCCGTCTGCGGAATGTCGGTCGAACCCGATACCGCCGCCGGCAGCCATGTGCACAACGGTCAAACCTACTATTTCTGCTCAGCGGGCTGCCTGTCGAAATTCAGATCAGATCCCGAAAAATACCTTTCGCCGCGGCCGTTGGAAGACCAGCCACTCGACGTAGAATACACATGCCCGATGCATCCGGAAATAGTCCAGATCGGCCCCGGCAGCTGTCCGATCTGCGGCATGGCCCTGGAGCCAAAGGAGATATCGCTCGACGAACGCCCCGATCCCGAACTGATCGATATGACGCGCCGATTCAAAATATCGGCGCTGTTGACGATACCCGTGTTCCTCATCGCGATGTCGGAAATGATCCCCGGATTTTATGGGTGGTTCGCGCCGCTGTCGCACGAGACGGTTGCCAAGGCGTCGCTCTGGATCCAATTCATCCTTGCAACGCCGGTCGTGCTCTGGGGCGGCTGGCCGTTCTTCGAGCGTGCCTGGGCATCGTTCAAAAACGTTAGTCCGAACATGTTCACGCTGATCGCCATCGGCACGGGCGCGGCGTATTTGCTCAGCATTGCCGCGATGTTCGTCCCGCAGCTCTTTCCCGCCGCGATGCGCGATCCGCATACAGGCATCGTGCCCGGGTATTTCGAGTCTGCCGCGGTGATCACGACGCTGGTACTGCTTGGCCAGGTGCTCGAGCTCCGCGCCCGTTCACGAACGTCCGCGGCGATCAAGGAGCTTCTGCGTCTCGCTCCGGAAACCGCGACCGTCGTAAATGACGATGGAAGCGAAGACATTGTCGACCTTGCCCACGTCCACGCCGGTGCCACGCTTCGCGTAAAAGCAAATGAAAAGGTCCCGACGGACGGCGAAATAATCGAAGGTTCGGTGGCGATCGACGAATCGATGGTCACAGGCGAATCCCTCCCCGTCGAAAAATCCGCCGGCAGCAAAGTCATCGGCGGAACGCTCAACGGTAATCGTCCGTTCCTGATGCGTGCCGAAAAGGTCGGCAGTGAAACCATGCTCGCACAGATCGTCAAAATGGTCGGCGAAGCTCAGCGGAGCCGCGCGCCCATCCAGCGTCTGGCTGACGTCGTGTCGTCGTATTTCGTCCCGGCCGTGATTCTCGTGGCTATCGTCTCGTTCGTGGCCTGGATCATCTTCGGCAGCTTGGCATATGCGATAGTCGCCGCCGTTTCCGTGTTGATCATCGCATGCCCATGTGCTCTCGGCCTGGCCACGCCAATGTCGATCATGGTCGGCACGGGCCACGGCGCCCAGAACGGCGTCCTTATCAAAACGGCCGAGGCTCTAGAGACCTTCGAAAAGGTCAGCGCGATCGTCGTCGATAAGACGGGCACACTAACCGAAGGTAAACCTACCGTGCAAAAGGTCGTAGCGCTCGACGCTGCCTTCACGGAAACCGAGATACTTCGTCTCGCCGCAGGGCTCGAAAAACACAGCGAACACCCGCTCGCCTCTGCGATCATCGACGAAGCCGAGGCCCAAAATATTAGGCCACCCGAATCGTCCGAATTTGAATCCGTCACCGGCCGCGGCCTCGTCGGCACGATCGACGGCCAACTGGTTTCGATCGGCAGCGGCGCCATTCTTGAACGCGGCCATCATGATGAGCAGATAACGGCAAAAGCGGACGAACTCCGCAAACTCGGCCAAACCGTCATGTTTGTGACCGTCAACGGAAAGGCCGCCGGGATGATCGGCGTTGCCGATGCCATTAAACCTTCGGCAAAACAGGCGATTGACGAATTTCACAAACAAAAGATAGAAGTCATCATGATGACGGGCGACAACCGCGCAACCGCGGACGCCGTCGCCAGGCAGCTCGGCATTGACCACGTCTTTGCAGAGGTCATGCCCGAAGATAAGGCCGGAAAGGTAAAGGAGCTGCAATCCGAAGGCAAGATCGTCGCGATGGCGGGCGATGGCGTCAACGACGCTCCTGCACTGGCACAGGCCGACGTCGGCATCGCTTTCGCCAGCGGAACTGACGTCGCGATCGAATCGGCCGACATCACGCTTCTTCGGCCGGACCTTTCAGGCATAATCAAAGCTCGAAACCTTAGTCGCGCAACGATGCGAAACATTCGCCAGAACCTGTTTTTCGCGTTCATTTACAACGTCCTCGGTGTTCCGATCGCCGCCGGCATTCTCTATCCGGTGCTCGGCATTCTGCTTTCGCCGATGATCGCAAGCGCGGCAATGACATTCAGCTCCGTATCCGTCATCGTAAACGCCCTTCGGCTGCGGAATGTTAAGTTATGAACTTTTGATCTACAGGGATAAAGGAGGTAAAAAGGGACGAGGGTAATAATTTTTATTATTTTTCTCATCCTTTGCATCCTCTTCATCCCTGTTAAATTCTTCCCGGCTGTTGGCTATGATCAAGTTAAAGAGATAGGCAGATGAAAGGGATGAAAGCGATTTATTACCTTTTATATCTTCTTTATCCCTGTAAAATAGATACCTATGGCGCAACAAACAACAGCGATCGCAATACACGGTGGAGCAGGCACCATCCTGCGTTCCCAAATGACGCCTGAGCTCGAACGCGAATACAGATCGGGACTTGAAGACGCGCTAAAAGCCGGTTGGCTCATCCTCGAACGCGGCGGTTCGTCGTTGGATGCCGTGGAAGCCGCAGTAATGTCCTTGGAAGATTGTCCGCTCTTCAATGCCGGCCGCGGCTCGGTTTTCACCCACGAAGGCAAGAACGAAATGGACGCGTCGATAATGGACGGCAAAACGCTCGGCGCCGGCGCCGTTGCGTTCATCCGCGGCGTCAAGAACCCGATCAGACTGGCGCGCCTTGTAATGGAACGCTCCGAACACGTGTTTCTCGGCGGCGACGGTGCCGTCGCCTTTGCCGAGGAAATGCACGTCGAACTCGAAGACACGACGTATTTTTACACCGACCAACGCTGGAATCAGCTGCAGGAAGCCCTCGCCGCCGGACGTGTTCGGATGGACCACACTGTATCGGAACGTCCGATCGGTACCGTCGGGGCCGTCGCTTGTGATTCGAATGGAAACCTTGCCGCGGCAACCTCGACCGGTGGTATGACGAACAAGAAATTCGGCCGCATCGGCGATACGCCTGTCATCGGCGCCGGAACTTACGCCGACAACGCCTCTTGCGCCGTTTCCTGCACCGGCCACGGTGAATTCTTTATCCGCCGAGTCGCCGCCTACGACGTTTCCGCCCGGATGAATTACAAGGGCCTTACGCTGGATCAAGCCGCCGCCGAAACGATCGCCTCTTTGACCGAGCTTGGCGGCGAAGGCGGCCTCATCGCCGTCGATGCAGCCGGAAATATCGCGATGCCCATGAATTCCGAAGGTATGTACCGCGCCGCCATCGATTCAATGCATGGAACGCCTCTTATCGAGATCTATAGATAGTTATTGCGGCTTCCAATTCCGGTCGCTGCTTTGCTCTTTCGAGTCTAAGACCTTTTGCAGCAGTTCGAGCGCGTTCTGCTTTGATTCCTCTTCGCTCAAGCCCATCGCGTCGGCAGCGGCCTTGAAAGTCTCGTTGGTTATATTTTCTTCCATGCCCATGTCGTTGTTGGGCATCTGGCATCCGCAGTTGTAGCACATAATTCCTCACAATTCGTCTGGTTGGTACCGGTGTACCAGATCGTTGCAACTAAACTAGACGAGCAATTACCGCGCCGCGGATTATTACAGATTTTTACGGATTGAATCTTTTACTAGTTCCAGTTCACCAAAGTGTAACCTGGGGTGTAGTCAGTGAATGAACCGAAAGTTACTCTACGAATGGTGATACATTCATCTCGAAATGTAGCCTCGGACGCGCCCATATGGGGTATTTGAATTGTTTGATTCCTTTTATTGCGGTATCGCGTATATTCGAGCCAGCTCCCCGTAGGTATAACTCGAGCGAAACTATAAATCTCCTCGGTCCTCGGCATATATAAGGACATCACACGGCCCTTCTCATTAAAACTGGCACGGAGCGGGCGGCCGTCCACCATGTAACACGAATTGGATCCTATCAGCTCCGCGCCGAATTCGCGGCCGCAGCCCACAGCATTTCCATACACAGTGGTAAAGTCCAGCCGCGTAGGCCGTCTCTCGCAGGATCGGAAAACAAACGCGAATAATTCGGGGGCTCCTAAAAGCGCTTCGTCGACTGCCGCAGCGACTCGGCCCGGTCCGCTCGGTTCGTTGTCGGATGCATACAGATCTTCCAGCGTTAGCAGAATTTGTCTCGATTCGCCCTTCGAGTATGTGCTTAGAATACCCCAAAATCCTTCCCAATTCGATCGATTCGATTTACTGGAAACTGGCGTTCCCTGCTCAATACGGTTCAAAGACTTGAGCATTTTGTTGAACCGCCTGGGCGCTACGATTGACTTTGTAACTCCGTCTATTTTGAAGGACTTTATCTCCCAGACCGACACGCTTTTCGTGGTACTTATAAAAAGTAGTGATGTGATTCCGTTCGAGCCCAATGACGGGCGGTCGATTAAAACTGCTGATCTGACCGACTCAACCGGCACAGCCTTTAAGATCGCGTAAATAGAATGGCTGTTTGACTTACGGAACGATTCGCGAATTTGCGCACTGGCAGCGACCTTATTTTGATCGAAGATGGTCTCAAAAGTCAGATCCCAACCGAGCGGCTTGGCCTGCGTCGATTGCGAATAGGAAGACACAGTAACCGCAAAAAGTAGAAGTACGAGAATAATCGTCCGGTTCAATGGTCTGGGAACCTCCTATCGGATTATAGCGAATGAACCCATCAAGATGTTTTTACCTGCATGGATTCCATCTCCGCTTCCCGCGCCTGCAAATGCTCGTCGCGGATCTCCAGCACGTAGCCGATGTCGTCGCGTACCCGGTCGGCTAGCGTAACTACAAGCTCGCCCTTACGGCCCATTTTCACAGCGTGGCGGATCGCGTCGCGGCTTTCCGGGATCAGGCGTACCTGCGTTTTGTTTTCGCTTTGTGCAATGCCTTCCTGCAGAAGCCTGACCATGTCGTCTTCAGACCGCCCGCGCAAGTAATTTCCGCGCCGGATCACGATACGCTCAAAAGTATCGCCGGCGATCTTTCCGAGTTCGCGAATGTCATCGTCGCGGCGGTCGCCGGTACCGTTAAGGACGACCGTACGGTATTTGTTCGGCAATTTATTGATAAAAGCCGCGAGCCCGCGTAATCCCGCCGGATTGTGGGCGTAATCCATCAGGACCGTCACGTCGCCGACCTCGATAAAGTTCAACCGTCCCGGCGTCTGTGCCGTTCCCGCGTTAAATGTCGTCAGCCCGACCCGAATGTCCTCTATCGAAACGCCGTGCACGAAGCACCCAAGAGTCGCGGCCAGGACGTTTTGGATCATAAATTCGGCCCGGCCGCCGTATGTGAGCGGAATATTTACCGCCTTCTCGATGCGCACCTTCCATTTGCCTTTCAGGATCGTGACATACCCGTTTTCGTAAACACACGAAACTCGCCCGCGTTTTGCCTGCCGTTCGATATTCGGATGGTTCTCGTCCATCGAAAAATAAACGCAGTGGCCATCGACAAGTTCACGCATTTTATAGACAAGCGGATCTTCAGCATTCAGGACGGCGTACCCGCGTCGGGAAACCGCCCTCGGGACCACCGATTTGACGCGCGCGAGGTCTTCGAGTGTATTGACGTCTTTTAGCCCGAGATGATCTTCGGCAATATTCATTACGATCCCGATGTCGCAATAATCAAATCCCAATCCGGAACGGATAATGCCGCCGCGTGCTGTTTCGAGTACGGCGACCTCGACCGTCGGGTCCTTTAGGACGAGTTGTGCCGATACCGGCCCCGTATTATCGCCGTGCAGGATCTGCTGATTCTGAATATACGTGCCGTCGGTCGTTGTGAACCCGACCGTCTTGCCGCTTCCCTTTAGGATATGTGCGATCAGCCGCGTGGTCGTCGTTTTTCCGTTCGTGCCGGTAATGGAAATTATGGGTATGCGTGACGGTGTGCCCGTCGGATACAGCATATCGATGACGTGCTCGGCAACGTTTCGCCCGATCCCGTCGCTCGGAGCAAGATGCATGCGGAAACCCGGTGCCGCGTTTACCTCGATAATGCCGCCTTCGTTCTCACGAAGCGGTTCGGAAACATTCGTCGCGATCACGTCGATGCCGGCGACATCCAGCCCGATGATCCGCGCGATGCGTTCGAACAGGAACACATTCTCCGGATGCACCTCATCTGTGCGGTCGATCGCCGTACCGCCAGTCGAGATATTAGCAGTCGTTTTCAAATGCAGCACCTCGCCTTCCGGCAGAATGCTGTCCAATTCGTAACCGCGCGCGCCCAACAACCGCATCGTGTGGCCGTCCACTTCGATCAATGTCAGCACATTTTCGTGGCCATAACCCCGGCGCGGGTCGGCGTTCGTCTCGTCGATCAACTCCTGGATCGTGTTCCGCCCGTTGCCGACGACGTGCGCCGGGATTCGCTCCGCAACCGCGATAAGACGGTTATTGACCACCAAAGCCCTGAAATCCGAGCCCTGCAATTGCTGTTCAACGATCACCCATCGCGAATATTCCTTCGCTTTTTCGAATGCCGTTCTCGCGCTTTCAAGATCCTTGACGCCTACCGTAGCTCCTTTGCCGTGGTTGCCGTCGAGCGGTTTGATGACCACGGGAAATCCGATGCTTTCAAGCGTGCCTTTAAGTTCGTCCTCGTCCCTGATCCGATAGCCTTTGGGGACCGGCACGCCCATATCGCCCAGCAATTTCTTCGTCGCGTGCTTGTTGCCTGCGATATCGACCGCGATCATGTTCGTATTCGCCGTCGTGGTCGCCTGGATGCGTTTTTGGTGGATGCCGTAACCGAGCTGTACAAGCGATTGGTCGTTGAGTCTTATGAAAGGAATATCACGCGACTCGGCTTCTTCGACCAATGAACCCGTCGACGGCCCGAACCTCACGTCCTCACGGATCTCACGCATCCGCTGGACCTCGTCCGCGATCGTTTGTTTGATCTCCTCGATCGGGCGGCCCTCGGCAAGGTCTTCGAACAACCGCACGGCAGCGCGGCCGGCATACCGCCCGACCTCTTCTTCCATATAGCTGAAGACGACGTTATAAATACCCCGCGTCCCCGTTTCGCGCGTGCGTCCGTAACCTGTGTCCATTCCGGCCAGCGTCTGCAATTCCAAAGCGAAATGTTCGATCGCGTGTCCGGCCCAGGTTCCCTCTTCGACCCGGCGCAAAAAACCGCCTTCTTCCTGATAACTGCACCCATGCGTGACCAGCGAAGGCATCACCTCCGCCATTCGTTCGTAAAACCCGTCGATCTTGTGCGTCGGCCTGTCTTCGTATTCGCCGATATCAAGCCGCAGGATTATCAGTTTCTTCCAATACCCGGACCAGTAATTCGGCCCGCGAAGGGTGCGTATTTCGAGGATTTCCATAGAAAGTGCGATTTGCGATATTCGATTTGCGATCTAAGATCGTGACCTTGCTGATTTTTTTGATGCAACCATTATTGCCGTCAATTCGCTTGCCTCGGAATGAAGTGGCAAAACTAACTGCTCGGGAAGAATACCGGCCTCGATTATTATCTCCAGCCAGAAACAACTTTCATCAGCCTCTTCTTCGACTATCCCCAATTTTGCTATAAACTCCGCTTTCGATCGTCCTCGGCATGCCGCCCTGTAATTTGCCGCGACCGACGTGCCAGACCTGATCAACTGACCGCCAATTGTACGGCCAATAATATTATCCGGCAATGCGTTTACCAGACGGATCACTCGAAGCGCGAATCGCTTCGTTCGTTGAAGCATTTCAGTTTGTGTCATATAGGATTCCTGGAAGTTTAGTTCAATCGACGTTCGCAAATCGACATTCGACAATTTTCCTACGCAATATCAGGAAGCAAAAACTCGTTCGGCGGCTGCAGCGGGTGACGGTCGATGTAATCGTATATCAAGCCGTCGCGCAGGATCTGCAGCTGTATCCCGCAAACGCTGAATGATTGAAAATCGTCAACTTCGGCGATCTCGTTGTAGGTTATCTGCGATCCGTCGACGATCGTCGCCGAACCGGCGCCGTACACTTCCAGAATACCCTCGCCGTTTACGATAATCGCCGTGTTTTCGTCGATTCCGATCCCGAGATTATAAGGGTTATATGATACCGCGGTGATCAGCCGGCTGATGCGGCCGCGTTCCGAAAAATGCTGGTCGATGATGATATTTTTAAGAAACCCGAGCCCCGGCGATAGCCGGACGCTGTTCTTATGCGGATGCGAGGTCGATTCGCCGCGGACGATCATCGACGTGCTCATACCTGCGGCGCCCGCGCTCGTACCGGCGAGGACGATGTTTGTTTCGCGCACAAGCTTTCTCAGCTTTTCCGCGAACTTCGTCCCGCCCAGTATCGACACCAGACGCATCTGGTCGCCGCCAGTGATGAAAACTCCCGTCACGCCGTCGAGCAGTTCGTTCGGGTCCGCCTGAAACACGTCCTGCCGCGACGTCGCACGAAGGACACGCGGGCTCGCCACGCCCAGGTTCCTGAATGCCTGCGTATATACATCCGCGGCAAATTCCGGGAAATCCGAAGCCACCGGCACGATCAGGACCTCCGCGTCCTTGTCGCCGGCCAGGCTCAAAAACTTTTTCAAAATTCGGCGCTCGTTATATTTGTCCTCTGCTCCGCCGATCACAAGCAGGTGCCCGCCGATTATCTCGCGGTCAATGCGATTCGTCATCGTTCCCCTTGATTCAATAAATATTAAAAAAACTTAGGTTAAAGTTATTGTAAAGTGAGGATTTGGTCAAGAATTGACGCGTAACTATGCTGTTATTGCAGCGGCAGGAAGACGATCTGCCCGTCGATTTCGTTTTCGTCCACGGCCTGCGCGATCAACGCAATGTCGTCGATCGCCTTGCCTATCGGAACGGATTGCGGAAGTGCACGGAGTCCGGCCATTCGCAATCCTTTTCGGATCCGCATTGACGCGAAATGGATCATCGTCACGAATCGCGGTTACTTTTCAGCAGCGGCCTGCCGGTTCCCGTGTATTTCCTGCAAGCTCCTAACCGCTATCCCGCTGTCTGATCTTCTGGCTGCGATCGCTTCGACCAGTGCCTCGGCTCCTGTTATCGTCGTCACGCACGGGACGTTGAATTGCAGTGCCGCCTTGCGGATGGCTTGTTCGTCGTAATGTGACGTGCGGCCGAGCGGCGTGTTGATGATCAGCGAGATCTCGCCTTGGCGGATAAGGTCCGCGATGTTCGGACGCCCTTCGTTCACCTTGAAAACGTCCTCGCATTCAAGCCCGACTTCTCGAAGCCGCTTTGCCGTACCATACGTCGCCACCAAGGCGAACCCCAGTTTCGCAAGCTTTCTCGCCAGCACGACGGCCTGTCCTTTATCGGCCTCGTTCACGGAAACGAACGCTTTTCCGCTCATCGGCAATTTCAGCCCAGCGCCTTCCATCGCTTTGCCGTACGCTTCGCCGAATGTTGCCCCGACGCCCATAACTTCGCCTGTCGAATGCATCTCCGGGCCTAAAATCGGATCGACACCCGCGAATTTCTTGAACGGAAATACCGGCGATTTCACGAACACCTGCGGCACGTGCAATTCGTCCGGCAGGCCGAAATCCGCCAGCGCCCGCTCGCCCGCCATCACCAGCGAAGCGATCTTCGCGATAGGAACGCCCGTCGCCTTCGCGACGAACGGCACCGTGCGCGATGCCCTCGGGTTGACCTCCAGGACATAGACGCGATTATCTTTGACCGCGAACTGGATATTCATCAACCCCTTTACCTTCAATGCCTTAGCCAACAACCGCGTGTAGTGCTGAATTGTCTCCAGGTGCTCTTCCGCGATCTTCTGGGCCGGCAGCACGCTCGACGAATCGCCCGAATGGATTCCCGCTTCCTCGATATGTTCCTGAATTCCCGCGATGACCACCGTATCTTCGTCGGCCAAAGCATCCACATCGATCTCGGCAGCGCGTTCCAGGAACTTGTCGATCAGGATCGGCTTTTCCGGAGAGGCGTCAACCGCCGTTCGCATATATTCGTCCAGCGTCTTCTCGTCGTAAACGATCGCCATTGCACGTCCGCCGAGCACAAAGCTCGGCCGCACGACGACCGGATAACCGATCCGTTCCGCGACTTCCTTCGCCTCCTCGGCCGACGTCACGCTCGAATTATCGGGGCACGGAATGTTCAGCTCTTCCAGCAGAGCACCGAATCGCTTTCTGTCCTCAGCAAGGTCGATCGAATCAGGTGAGGTCCCTATGATCGGCACGCCTGCCTGATGCAGCCTGTCCGCAAGATTCAACGGCGTCTGCCCGCCGAATTGCACAATGACGCCCTCAGGCTTTTCCGTATCGACGATGTTCATCACATCCTCGAACGTCAGCGGTTCGAAATACAGCCGGTCCGATGTGTCATAGTCTGTCGAAACGGTCTCCGGATTACAGTTGACCATGATCGTTTCGAAATCGGCATCGCGCAGCGCGAATGAAGCGTGACAGCAGCAGTAATCGAATTCGATCCCCTGCCCGATCCTGTTCGGCCCCGACCCAAGGATCATTATCTTTCGCCGGTCGGTCGGGTCCGCCTCGCATTCTTCTTCGTAGGTCGAATACATATACGGCGTGAACGATTCGAACTCGGCTCCGCAAGTATCCACACGCTTATAAACCGGCGCAACGCCGCGATTCTTGCGATGCTCGCGCACGTCAAGCTCGCTTGAGCCCGACAAATACATCATTCGCCTGTCAGACAACCCAAATTCCTTTGCCAGCCGCAGGTCGTCGTCCGATATCTCTTCCAACGCTCGCCCATCGATCTCCTTCTGCAGTTCCATCACCTGTTTTAACTGGTCCAGGAACCACGGGTCGATCATCGTCAGGCGATGCACCTCTTCGATCGAATAACCGTTCTGAAGCGCGTAAGTGATATATGAGAACCGCTGCGAATTCGGCCGCGCCAATTTCGCCTGCAGTTCATGATCCGGCACGTCCTGCAGCCGTAGCGGCTTGACTGCCTCCAGCGAACGCAGGCCCTTGAACAGCGATTCCTTGAACGTACGCCCGATCGCCATGATCTCGCCGACCGATTTCATCTGCGTCCCGAGAACGTCTTCCGCTCCGGGAAACTTTTCAAACGCCCATTTTGGGATCTTCGTGACGACGTAATCGATCGTCGGCTCGAACGACGCGGGCGTTTTCCGCGTAATGTCGTTCGGGATTTCGTCCAGCGTATAACCGACCGCGAGTTTCGCCGCGATCTTTGCGATCGGAAAGCCCGTCGCTTTTGACGCAAGCGCGCTCGACCGCGAAACGCGCGGGTTCATTTCGATTATCCGCACTTCGCCGTTCGCCGGATTTACCGCGAATTGGATATTCGAACCGCCTGTCTCGACGCCGACCTTGCGGATGCATTTGATCGACATGTCGCGCAGGTTCTGGTATTCGACGTCCGACAGCGTCTGCGCCGGTGCAACCGTTATCGAATCGCCCGTATGCACGCCCATCGGATCGAAATTCTCGATCGAACAGATAATAACGACGTTGTCGTTCAGGTCGCGCATTACCTCGAGCTCATATTCCTTCCACCCGAGGATCGATTCTTCGACCAGGATCTGCGAAACGGGCGACGCCGCCAGGCCGTTCTTCGCGATCTCTTCAAATTCTTCGGGGTTGAATGCCGTTCCGCCGCCGGTTCCGCCCAGCGTAAATGCCGGACGTATGATCGCCGGATAGCCGATCTCTTCGACGATGGTCTGAGCTTCTTCCCAAGTGTGCGCAAATCCGCCTTTCGCGCTCGGGATGCCTATCTCGTCCATCGCCTTCTTGAACAGCTCGCGGTCTTCGCCTACCTTGATCGCTTCGACGTTCGCACCGATCAGTTTGACGCCGTATTTCTCAAGCACGCCCGTCTCATACAGTTCGACCGACAGGTTTAACCCCGTCTGACCGCCGACCGTCGGCAGTAGAGCGTCCGGACGTTCTTTTTCGATGATCGCCGTCGCTGCCTCCAGCGTCAGCGGCTCGATGTAGGTCTTGTCCGCGATTTCCGGGTCGGTCATGATCGTCGCCGGGTTCGAATTTACGAGCACGACCTCGAAACCTTCCTGCTTTAAAGCTCGACAGGCCTGCGTTCCGGAATAATCGAACTCGCAAGCCTGGCCGATGACGATTGGGCCTGAACCAATGATCAGTATTTTGTGAATATCACTTCTTTTTGGCATTTTTCTAAATCCTTTATTATACAGATAAAGGCCCGCGGAGCTAAGCCTTGCGCTCGAAATTCTGCACCGCCGCAGCATTCTTTTTAAGATCTCTTAATGTCCGCGAATCCAAACGGTCGGGCATTTGAATTCCGCACTGCTCCGGCTCGGCCCCGAACTGAAGATTCACCGGAAAAATCTATTGAATTGCATCCATGGTATGTGCCATCATAGCGGCATTCACCAACCCGGCGGCCTCACTGCCATGCAGCGCCGGATCATTACCAAACATTAAATAGGACAGGAGACACGCCAATGCCAATGTACTACGGTCTTAGACACATGCCGAAAGAACAGCGCATCCGCACGATCGACGGCATCACTCGCCTGCGATCACAACTCGCGAACGCCGTTCCGTCACGTTCGATCCGAGATTCGCTTATGCTTGCAACATGGAACATCCGTGATTTCGGCGGCTCGCGGCTCAATCCAAGCCCGCGCGGCAGCGAACCTCTTTTTTACATGGCCGAGATCATTTCCGCGTTCGACATCGTTGCGATCCAGGAAGTGAACAACAACATGACGGCGTTTCTTGATTTGATGTCGATATTGGGGCCGTCCTGGAACTATATCGCTACCGATACGTGCGAAGCCGACGGCGGCAATGAAGAACGTATGGCGTTCGTTTACGACCGCAACAAGGTCATGTTTCGCAATATCGCCGGCGAGATCGTCTTGCCGAAGAAGCTGCAGATTGGCGGAGATAAACAATTTGCCAGAACGCCGTTCCTCGTCAAATTTCAGAGCGGCTGGTGCAAATTCACGTTGAATACGGTCCATCTATATTACGGCAAGGGAGCTCCGGGAAAAGCTCAGCGGATCGAGGAAATAGACAGGATCGCCGGCTTTCTTGCGGGACGGGCAAAGAAGGATCTTGAAAATTACATTCTCCTCGGCGATATGAACATCGTAAGCCCTACCGACAAGACGATGAAGGCCCTGAAAGATCATAAATTCATACTTCCCAGCGAACTTGCCAAAAGTAAGATCCCCGACGAATTCCTGCACAATCCGGCATCACCGGCGAACGCCTCTGGGTCCGCTCCGGCCGATAATGACGACGACGACTTTACTTCGAACATGAACCGCGACAAATTTTACGACCAGATCGCTCTGTTCAGTGAGAAGAAAGAATTAGAACTCGGAAAAAGCAGGAAAAAGGCCGGCGTAATAAACTATTATAAATCAGTCTACCGCGAGGCCGATTGGAAAATTTATTACGATGCTTCCAATATCAAGAAAAAATGGGGCTCAACCGACGCTGAACGCAAAAAGTATTTCGCGAAAAAGTGGAGGACCTGGCAAATGTCGGACCATCTTCCGCTGTGGGTGGAATTGAATATCGATTTTACCGAGAAGTATCTTAAAGAGCTGAGCGGCCTAGTTTAGCCGCTCAGCGTATCTCATTTCTAGAACGGCAGTCCCGGTATCTTGATCCGTTTCCTGATCTGCCGTGTGCCTTCATCGACGAGCCTGCCCGCGATTATATTTCCAAGCTGTTCCGCCAGGGCCGGGTTCAGCTTTTTCAGCCTGTCCTGCGTCTTTTTCGCGCCTTTCTTGTCGCCGGTGGCATACTGCGTTGACCCGAGGTTGAACAGTCCCGGAACGTTGTTTCCGTCCAGCGTCACCACGCGGTTGAACGTGCTGAGCGCCGCCGTCATGTTATTCATTCCGCGCTGCCCGACACCCAATTGATTCAGTGCTATTACCCAATCGTTATGTAGCTGCAATGCGACTTCCAGCGCCGCGACCGCCGCTTCGTGATCGCCCATCGCGTTGTTCGTTGCCCCGAGGTTCATATACGCCGCGTCGAGTTTCGGGTCCTTTTGCGTCGCTTCCTCGAGGTTCGTTTTCGCCGCCGTCAGTTTTTCCGCCGCGGCATCGTCATCCTTGTTCTGCTTATCGACCTGTGCCGCGTTGTAATACGCCCAGCCCACGTTTGACTGATCGATCGCCGTCGGGCTCATCTCTTCGGCCGTCTCGAGCCGTGCCACCGATTTGTCCCATTCGTTGGTTTTGCCAAGGCAGAAACCCCACTCGCTGTACATATCCGGGTCCTTCATTCCCTTGTCCGCCGCGAGTTTGTATTCCGCGTTCGCTTCCGCGTAGCGTTCCTGCTGGCGGTACGTGCTCGCCAGATTCGCATGAGCCTGCGCGTTCTCGGGGTCGGCCTTTATCGCTTCTTGATACGCGACTTCGGCGTTCTTGTAATCGCCCTTGTTATAATAGGTTACGCCAAGATCGAACCACGCCGGAGCAAATTCCGGATTCGTCTCCGTGATCTTCTTATATCCCGCGACGCTCTGGTCTTCCTGCCCGACGCGCTCATGCGCGACCGCTCTGTAATAGCTTGCCGAAGTATTTTCCGGGTCGATCTGTACCGTCTTTTCAAACGCCACCAGCGCCTCGGCATTCTTGTTCTGTTTCAGCATGATCAGGCCGCGCAGGTAATGCGTATCCCCGCTGTCGATACCCGCCGCGTCCGCCTTCGCAAGCTGTTCTTCGGCCTTGGCGATCTCGCCCGCTTTCACGTACGCAAGCCCGAGCGGCGCGTGGACGCTCGTCATCTTCGGGTCCGCCGCCAATGCTTTTTCGTAATTCGGAGCGGCCTGTTCCGGCAGGTCGTTCGCGTCATAGATCTCGCCCAATTTTGCGAACGCGTCCGCGTTCTTCGGGTCGAGCTTTACGGCTTCCGTCAAAAACGGCAGCGCCGCCTGGCTGTTGGTCTCGCCCGCCGCGGCCATTCCCTGGCCGGTCAATGCATCGCTCAGGCCTTCCGTCGCCTTCGCGTTCCGCGGGTTGTTTTTCAACGCCTCGCGATATGCCGCGGCCGCCTCTTCGTACTGCTCATTCGCAAGCGCCTCGTCGCCCTTTGCCGTCTGCGTGTTCGACAGCGCGAGCTTTGCGTTCTGCCTCTGCTGTGTGCGTGATTGCGCGACCGTCGGCCTTACCGAGCCTCTCTGTGCCGATCTGCGTTTACGGTTCGCCGCGATCTGCGTGTTCACTTTACTTTTTCCGCCGCGTGCTCGATACGACGCAACGTTGCCGCCGCCCGCCGATGCGAACGACAGACCCGCTCCGGCCTTCGTCTGCGGCTGTTTCTTCGATTTTCTGAAAACGAAGACGCTCGACCCGGCCGTAATGTCGTCCGAAGCCACAAGGTCCTGCGGAAAAACCGCCAGGCCCGAAATTACTATCGAAAATATGATCGCCGAAGAAAATAAAGATCTGGCTGCGTGATGCTTGTAAAACATAGATGATCTGCCCTTATTGAATGTAGGAATGAGAGAAACAGACTCTCAATTATACCAATGAAAGACGCTTTGCGAAGGGATTTTTTGCCGCCGCGTCAAAACCCTACAAAGATGGGCTCCGGTTCGAGCCCGATCCCGAATTTGTCCTCCACCGCCACTTGTATCGCATTCTTTAATTCGATAATCTCCGAAGCTGTCGCACCGCCGTTATTTACCAGCGCCAGCGAATGCTTTGTCGAGATCCCGGCATTGCCCATTCGGTGGCCTTTTCGAAACCCCGCGCGTTCGATCAGCCACGCCGCCGGTATCTTGGCCCTGCCGTCGCCCGCCGGAAAATGCGGCACATCATCTAACGCGTTCTTTTCGCGGATTTCGGTCAGCTTTTCCATCGCGACGATCGGGTTTTTGAAGAACGAACCCGCGCTCCGCCTGTTCGGGTCGCCGTCGTCGATCACCATCGATTTCGCCCGGCGAATCGCGATAACCGCCTCGCGCGTGTCCCGCAGCGAAGGCTCGCGGCCCTGAAAATGCTCGATCAGGTCCTTGTAAACTATTTTCGGCCGGCCGCCCGGCAACAGCCTGTACGCGACCGACACCACAATGTACCGCCCGCGATGCGTCGAATTGAAAATGCTCCGTCGGTAAGAAAAACCGCACTCCGCATTCCCGAGCGTCACGAACCCGTTCGCCTGCCTGTCAAAACACCTGACGTATTCGATCGTCTCGGAAACTTCCTGCCCATACGCCCCGACATTCTGCACCGGCGTCCCGCCGACCGAACCCGGTATGCCGCTCATACACTCGACACCCGCCAGTCCGTTCGCAACGCAATATTCCACAAACCCATCCCAGCTCGCTCCCGCCGGCACAACGATCCTAACGCTCTTTTCTTCTTTTATTTCTTTTGTTTCGATTTCTTCTTTCGTGTCTTTCGTGGACCCGTTCTCGTCTTTGATTTCTTCTTTCGTGTCTTCTGTGGTCCCTGCTTCCCAACGGACGATTTCCCGGCTTCCCGGCCTCAAGACCAAATTCAGCACCAGCCCATCAAACCCGTCATCGGAAACAACGACGTTGCTCCCGCCGCCGAGCACGAACAGTTCCAATCCGCGACGCGCCGCAAATTCCACCGCTTCCGCGACCTGCTCTTCGGTTTCCGCCCGCACGAAAAAAAGCGCCGGCCCGCCGACGTTCAAAGTCGTCAGCGGCGCCAGCGCCACGTTTTCCTGTATCTCGATCGCCAGGGCCGGTTACCTCAGGACGGCACCGCCGGTCACGACCTCCAATCGCGCCGTCAGGTCGCGTCGGCCCATTTTCTTAAGCGTTTCGTGCGCCTTCTTCGCTTCGCCTAGGTTGCCGTTCTTAAATTCCGCTTCGCCCAGATTATAGTAGGCCGCCGCGAAATTCTTGTCCTGCGCTATCGCTTTCTTGAATTGCTCCGACGCGTCCTTCAAATTGTTGTTACGCCGGTAAGCGATGCCCAATTCGTTCAGCGCGAACGCCCAGTTCGGCTCCTTCTTGACCACCTTCTTCAACGCATCGATCGCGCCCTGATAATCCCCCAGGTCCGAATATGTCATCCCCAAGTTCAGCAGCGGGCCTTCCAAATACTGCGGATTCGAATCGACCGCCTTCTGCAGGTAATCGCGCGCCTTCAACAGCTTTGCCCGGCTCTCGGCGTCCTTTTTGTCGTACATGTCGCTGCGTGCCGCGTTCCAGTACGCCCACCCGAGGTTAGCCTGATCGACCGTGCTCTGGCTGATCGCGACCGCCTTTTCCAAATTTTTGATGGCCGCTTCCCATCGGCACGGCACCGCCCGACGCATGTTTATCTCGCACTGTTTCGCGATGACGAAACCTGCCTTGTTATAAACATCCGCCGCGTCCGTTCGCGGATAATCAGGCTGCCGTTCGAAGAACGTCGCCGCCAAATTGTAATTCGCCTCCGCGTCGTTATAGCTGTTCGGCAGACCGCTCAGCCGGTACGCATCGCCCAGGTTGATATACGCCGCGATATTGTCGTTCTTCAGCCTTACCGCCTGTTTATACGCATTGATCGCTTCCGCGTAATTGCCCATTTCGAAATACGTCGACCCGAGCGCGTTCCACGCGTCGAAATAGTTATTTTTGAGCGTGATCGCCTTCTGATATTCGGGGATCGACTCCTTCTCACGCTCCAGCCGGTCAAGCGTCTCGCCCGCATAGAAATACGCCTCTGCGTAATCCGGGTCGAGTTCCTTCGCCTTTTGGAATTGTGCCAGCGCTTCCTGATTCCTGTTCTGCGAATACCGGATCAGCCCGACGAAATAATGCAGCTCCGCACTGTCCGTCGAAACCGGCAGCGCCTTCGTCAGCACCTCGTCTGCCTTCGCGATCTCGCCCGCCTGGTAATACAGGATGCCGAGCGGTACATAGATCTCCGTCAGGTCCTTGTCATACTGCAGAGCCTTTTCGTAATTTGCCAGCGCGTCCTTGTCCGATTCCGCGTCCGCGAAAACTTCCGCCAGGCCGTAATATGCCGCGGCGTTCAGCGGATTGAATTTCACCGCCTCATCGAAGAACGGTTTCGCCAGCCGTGCGCCGTCGGTTTTCTGCAGCAGGTCATTTCCCTTCAGCGAAAGAGCTTCGCTCAAACCCGTCTGCGCGATCTTATACGCCGGGTCCATCACATTTGCCTCGCGGAAAAAGCTGATCGCATTATCGGGATCTGATTTGTCGATATAATATTCGCCGACGCCCGCAAACAGCCTCGCGGCCTGGTCCTTAGGCATCGTCCGCACCTGTATCGGCAGGTTCTCAGGATCGACCGCCTGCGTACGCTGACGCCTCGGAGCCACCTTTGCCAACGCCACATACTGCCGGTTGATCTTGTTCGCCGTCTCTATTCGCTGCGTTTTCGTGCGCCTCGAACGCGTCGCCGGCGTATAGCGTTTCGGAGCCGAACGCGAGTTTCCGCGGAAAACGAAAACGCTCGAACCGCCCGTAATATCGCTCACCGCGACCAGGTCCTGCCCGCTCGCCGGCAAAACACCGCCGACACAGATCGCCGCCGCAAGCACCGCCGCCGTTCCGCTTCTGCGAAATTTAGTTCCACTATTCATAATGTTTATTTGGCCCCGCCGCACACCCCGCGAATCCGGGAACACCTAATAGACGCACCCCACAATGCTTTTTGCCCGCCGCCAAATGTACGACGGACGCTGGTCCGTCGCACCCCGCAGCCGATGGGCCCGCATAATGCCCCAACAAACCTCCGCTCACACATCGCAGACCACCGGTCCGCGTTACATAGGTTCCTCTTTATAAATTGCCACGGGCTTCAGCCCGTGGTCACCGCCCAACAAACGCCCCGGCTTTAGCCGAACTCTTCTTGGCTTCAGCCAAATTGGGCTAAAGCCCGGCCAATGTTGATGCTTATACCCCCGAGCTAAAGCTCGGGGCAATTTATAAAAGGTCGATGTTGACGCTTTATCCCCGAGCTAAAGCTCGGAACAACTCCTAAAACTAGGCCACGCACGATCCACTCCTCTCCTCCGGCTAAACCCTTTCCGCCACGGTTTTCGCGATTATATCACTACTTTTTCGCCGGCAGCCAAATTGTTTCCCGCCCCGTCTCTTAACGCTTTTATGATCCTCTTGCTATCTCCTTAAAACTCGGATAAATTAAATTCTTACCAACACTTTTTCGTTGCGAGTTTCGATTTCCCGTCCTCGAATTCCCGCCTCTTTTCGATTCGCGGACCTGAAACCTGAAGCGTAAAAAACCTATTGATAAGGAGATCTTGCCGAAAATGAAAGCATTCGATACTGAGAACATCAGGAATTTGGCTGTCATTGGACACGGCGACGCGGGTAAAACGCAGTTTGTCAGTTCCCTGTTGCACGTGTCCGGTTCTTCACACCGCTGGGGAAAGGTTGACGAAGGCACGGCCATCACCGATTACGACGAAGATTCCATCGAACGGAAAGTTTCGCTCAACAACAATTTTGCCCACCTCGAATACAAAGATACCAAGATAAATCTGATCGATACGCCCGGCTACGCCGCATTCGTCGCACATGCGCGGCCTGCGCTGCGCGTCGCCGATTGCGCGCTCGTGGTCGTTGACGGCGTCCACGGCATCGAGGTCCAGACCGAAAAGACCTGGCAATACGCTAACGAATTCATGCTCCCGCGGTTCATGGTCATTAATAAACTTGATAAAGAGCATTCCGATTTCGGCCACGCCATCGAAACCGCCACCAGCAGCTTTGCCCGGTCGATCGTTCCGTTCACGCTGCCCATCGGCACCGAAGCCAATTTCAAAGGCGTCGTTGACGTCGTCCATCAAAAGGCCTACGAATTCGACGACCAAGGCAAGGCCAAAGAGGTCCCGATGCCCGAATCCGGCCGCGACATTTTCGAACGCACGCGCGAACGCCTGATCGAGATCGTCGCCGAATCCGACGACGCGCTGATGGAAAAATATTTTGCCGACGGCACCTTGCCCGAAGAGGACATCTATCCGAACCTCGCGAAGGCCATCGCCAACAGCAAGCTCTGCCCGGTTTACGCCGTCTCTTCAACGACGCTCGTCGGCCTGCAGATCCTGCTCGACCACATCATCGAATTTGCGCCGAATCCGGCAACGCACGAAGCCGAATACGGTTTCTCGAACCCCGATCTTACCGGCGACCGCGTCACGCGCAAATACAGCCCTGACGAACCTTTCTCGGCATACGTCTTCCGCACGATCGCCGACCCGTTCGCCGGCCGCATCAATGTGATGAAGGTCATCAGCGGCAAGGTCGCTTCCGATGCGACCGTCTATAATTCGACGCGCGATACGATGGAACGCCTCGGCGCGCTTCACGTCATCGAAGGCAAAACGCTCGATAAAGTGAACGAAGCGAAGGTCGGCGATATCGTTGCTGTCGTTAAATTAAAGGACACGCAGACAGGCGACACGCTCTCCGACAAGGCAAAACCGGTCGTCTATCCGCCGGTCGAATACCCCGAAGCCGCGATCGCCTTCGCCATCGAACCGAAATCGCGCAACGACGAAGAGAAGATCTCCGTCGCTCTGCATAAAATTCTCGAAGAAGATCCCTCGCTGCATTTCGACCGCGACGCGCAGACAAAGGAATTCATCCTTTCCGGCTCCGGCCAGCTGCACATCGAAACTGTCGTCGATAAACTTCGGAACCGTTATCACGTCGAGGTCGATCTGCACCCGCCGAAGGTGCCGTACAAGGAAACGATCACCCAAACGGCCGAGGTCCAGGGCCGCCACAAGAAACAGTCCGGCGGACGCGGCCAGTTCGGCGATTGCAAGGTGATTTTCGAACCGCTCGAACGCGGGGCCGGTTTCGAATTCGTCGACAAGATCTTCGGCGGATCGATCCCGCAGAATTTCCGCCCGGCGGTTGAAAAAGGCATCATCGAAGCCGCTTCGACCGGAGCCGTCGCCGGTTACCCGCTCGTCGATTTCCGCGTCACTCTGATCGACGGCAGCTATCACACCGTCGATTCCGACGAACATTCGTTCAAGGCAGCCGGCCGCAAAGCGTTCCGCGCCGCCATGGAAAAGGTGAAACCCACGCTGCTCGAACCGATAATGGATGTCGAGGTTTTCGCTCCGCAAGAGGTTTCCGGCGACATCATGGGCGACCTGAACAGTCGCCGCGGCCGCGTCTCCGGCATGGAAACGCGCGGCAAACAACAGGTCATCAAGGCAAAAGTGCCGCTGTCCGAAATGCTCGATTATCAATCGAAGCTGAACAGCGTCACACAGGCACGCGGCTCGTACCACATGCAGTTCTCGCATTACGACCCGCTCCCGCATAACCTCGCCCAAAAGGTAGTAGACGAAGCCGTAGCCGCCGGCCGCGTCCGCGCCCACGAAGACGAAGACTGAGGCGAATAAGGGAGTAAGGGAATAAGGGAGTAAGGGAGTAGGGGAGTAGGGGAGTAGGGGAGTAAGGGAGTAAGGGAGTAAGGGAGTAAGGGAGTAGGGGAGTAG
>JAEZIT010000126.1 GCA_023436495.1 Acidobacteriota bacterium | reverse complement strand
GTGCAGAGCGTCACCGTAAATAGAGCGGCGGAGCCGCGGGGGGAAGTGATTCGCAGCGTAGTGTGCAGAGCGTCACCGTAAATAGAGCGGCGGAGGCGCGGGGAAGTGATTTGAAACGTGGCGCGCAGAGCTTTTCCGCAAATAGAGCGGCGGAGCCGCGGCGAAGTGATTTGAATCGTAGCGCGCAGAGCTTTTCCGCAAATAGAGCGGCGGAGCCGCTGGAGATGATCTGCAGCGTCCGGTGAAGCAGAGATTGACTGCAAATAGAGCGGCGGAGCGGCGCGGGGAGGTGATCTGCAGCGCCCGGTGAAGCAGGGCTTTTCTGCAAATAGAGCGGTGGAGCCGCACGAGCGATACGGTCGGTTATTAGGGATCTATCGCATCGGTTCCTCTTTCTTCCGGGCTGTGCCCATCTATTTGCGGAAAAGCTGTGCTTTTCCGTCAGATTTCAACTTTCCTATGCGGCTATGCCGCCGCTCGCCATTTGATCATTTGGTGGTCGGTGATGAGCGGCTCGGTGTCGGTTTCCCGGCGATGCCAGAGCCGGGCGCTGGAATATAGATAATCGTCCGGATGTTCGACCAGCCCGGCGCGGACTGGGTTCATGTGGATATAATTGACCTTTTGCATGAAGGCGTCTTCGCCGGTGATGCGGAGTGCGTTCGGGTGGTGTTCGTAAACCGAGTGCTTGTGATTGTTCCCGCGGTCTTCGATGCGGAGTTTTCGGAGCGAACTCTCGTAATTGTTTTCCTTTAGAAAATCGATGATCCGCTTGGCAGAGATGCCGTTCATGAAGCGCAAAACGTCCTTCATTTCCCGGGCGTTGTCGCTCAGCAGATGAATGTGGTCGGGCATTATGACATAGGCGAACAGCATGATGCCGGCGGAAATCCGCGCCTCGTCGAGAGCTCTGCAGAGTATTTGTTTTATCCGGTCGGTTTGGAAGATCGGAATGCGTTTGTGGGTGACCGAGGTAAGGTAGTATGCCGGGTTGTCGCGGGAGATCTGAAACATTTATGTTTGGGCGGCGGCAGAGCCGCAAATAGTTTTTCAGCATTATCGGAAAAGCAGAGCTTTTCCGCAAATAGAGCGGCAGAGCCGCAAGAAGGATACTCGACGGGCGGCAGAGCCGCAATTAGGTTTTAGCATTATCGGAAAAGCAGAGCTTTTCCGCAAATAGAGTGGCAGAGCCGCAGGAGGATCGTCGATGGGCGGCGGAGCGGCGAAGAGGTTTTTAGAATTGCTCGCTTCCTGGCCGAAGGGGCCGGCTGTATGATGAATGCCGGCCGCTTCGGATGGAGGAGGTTTACTTGACGGCGGCGCAGTCGATGTATTGGATATCGCGGATGCCGCCGAGGTAGGGCGAGCCGAAGGTGCCGCCGCCGGAGTAATTTTCGCGCATGTAGAGGGCTCCGACCTGGCAGGAGTTGTCCTTCGGGTCTTTGTAAATCACGTAGATGTACGGTTTGACCATGCGGTATCTGGGGATGCCGAGTTCATTGTTTTCGATCACCCAGAGCGGGCCGGTGAAGTTTATGATCATGTGCTTCATATAGGTCAGGTTCCACTGGCCGATGAAGCCTTTGATCAACGGGACGAGCCGTGCCGGGGCGAGTTTCGGATCGGTGACACGAGCGGGTTTCGACCACCAGTCCGGCATTGCGTGGAGCATTTCGGCGCGGTTTTTGGCTGCCTCTATGGCGTCTCTTGCCTTTTCGTAGCCCGAAGCCAGCCGCTGCCCGTCGGCGCCGCTGAATTGGAAGGTGAGCCTGGCGGAAACGGTCGGATAGGTGTCGGTATCGCCGGCCGGTTTGCCCCAGTCGTCGTACGAATCGCCGAATATCGTCATATCGACGGTGTAGTTGCCGTTCTGCGGAAAGGTTCGTCGTGCGTTTTCCATGTCGCCTATCTGCGGCCACATTCCGGAGACGCCTTTGTAAAATTCGATCTCGTCGGCGATGGCGCTCGATAGCGTCGATGCCTTCGTCGGGTCGGGCAGCACGTCGAAGTTCCAGAAGGTCTTCTTTGCCTCTTCCTTTGTCACGAGCGTGTAACTGCGTCCGTTATGCCAATCGTGTTCCCAGGCCTCTTTACCGGCGGGCAGGATCTTTATCCAGTAACTGACGTAATAAAAGTTCCGGTCGCCCATGGCCTTCCACCCGAAGGCGTCGTACATCGTCTTGCCGCCGAGATCGAGCCGGCCGTAGATATTCTCGGCCGAGGTAAAGGTGGTCTTCGGATTGGAACCGTCCGGGCTGGCGGAAAACGTTATTTTCGCGCCGGCGATCGGCACTCCGCGCTGGGCGGCGGCGTTCGGCTGCCGCGACGGCGTGTTCGAGACCGGATCGGCCGCTTCCGGAGCCGACGTGTCGGGGTTCGTCGTTTCGGGTGCCGGAGGAATGGCTTTTTTGACGCTCTTCGGGATCTTGACCTTCGGAATGGAGAACTGTGCGGATGCGGTCCCGGCAAAAATAGCCGCGGCCGCAAATACCGCGATCATAACAGAGGACGATCTATTCATATTTTGTTCACCTTTTTTGTTGATTTTCAGAAGCAAGTGTTCAGGAATTTGGCGTCACGATATTACAGCAAAATATTAGAATTGTCTATATTTCGAAGCTCCCCTTCTAATTTAGGAGGGGAGCTTGTATCGTGAAAACCTAGAATGTATGGTCGCCGAACGAGAGGAAGTCCTTCGAGCCGTCTTCGTTCTCGATGCTGGCGTCGTAGAACTTCCATTTCTTGTCCTGCGGGTCGAGCCAGACGGAGCCCTCGCCTTTGGCGGACGGGATGACCTCTTTGCTTCCGGAGCTAGCGGTCAGCTTGCAGTTGAGGCAGTCAAATTTGAACTTGGTGGTCCGGCCGTTCTCGACCATCTCGATGTCGGTCAGCTTGGCGGTGGCGCCCGGATTGTCTTTCTTGATCCGAGTTTCCAATGCCGACATGATCTGATCAGCCGAAGGTGCCTTGGCGGTGCAGCCGGCGAGAGCGATGCAGAGTGCAAATACAACAATAATCGAAAGTTTCATAGTCCTCCGTAATCGTTAAAGTTTTCTGTTGACGAAACATTACAGCTTGTTTTGCCGACAACGGCGTGGATGATACTGCAGAGATCGCTTTCGGTACAACAGCAAAAAGGCCCGGTTCGATGTGAATGGGCCTTTTGGTTGGGTTGATCGCTTGCTTTCCGGCTATTTGATTGACGGTCAGCGGCATGGGGCTTTGATCGTGCCGCCGAGGCGGATGGATTCGACTTCGTCCATTCCGGCTTCGATCTTGTTGCCGAGGGCACAGTTGGCGGCGGCGCGGATCTCGTGCGCCCGTGGGCGAAGAAGATCGTCAGCGGGGAGAAAGTCGAGGGCAATATCGACGGCGTCGACGGCTTCGGCGTAGCGTTTCATCAGCCGCAGGGTTTCGCCGCGGTTGACCTGGACGTAGATCTTTTTCGGGGCGATCCGGAGGGCGTTGTCGAAATCGTCGAGAGCCTCTTTCAATTTGCCCAGCTCGATCCAGACCAGACCGCGTTCGCTCAGGAATTCGATATTTTCGGGTTTGTCGGCGATCGCCGCGCTGAATTTGGCGAGGGCGAGGCCGAATTGTCCCGACGATTTGTCGGCCAGGGCGTAATCGTAAACCGTGAAGGCGACGTCGCCCATCGCTTGTTCGGCGGCGGCGAGGTTGGATTTGACCCCGGCCGCATTTCCGAGCAGTTCGTTCACCCCGGCGAGTGCGGCGTGGTGATTGAAGACGGCCGCGGCGTCCTGCGATCCTTTGAGATGCTTGGAACCGGCTTCGAGGTCGGTAACGGCTTGAGCGTAGCGGCCGGCTTCGATGTGCATGTTCGCACTAAGAGCATAGGCGTCGTATGTGGCGCCGACCTGCAGCGACCGGTCGATGTCCTGCCGGGCGAGAACGGGCTTTCGTAGTGAAATATTGGCCTTTGCACGTGCGAGCAGATATTCCGGGCGTTTCGGGTCGGCGGCGATCGCTTTGGTGTAGGAAGCAATGGCCTCTGTTTTCCTGCCTTCGTTGAAATGATCGTTGCCCTGAGCGAAAAATGCCTCGGCAGCGGGCGAAGTCCCGCTCCCGGACAAAAGGCGGAAAAACGAGTATTCGAAAGATTGCTTTGTGCCGTTCGCGTTGATCCAGTCGAGGTGCGTTTTGGCGATTGCGGGCTGACCGTCGATCAGTGCTTTGATCCCGATGATCGAGCGGCCTTCGGTTTTCTTTGCGTCACTGTCCGCTGCTGCCAGAAGCCGCGTCGCCGTGAGTTGGCCGTCCAAAAACTTCAGCAGGCTATCGGTCCACGCGCCCGGCTCGGAGGCCTTTATCCGCAGTTTCAACTGTGCGGCCGCATCCGCAGAGTCGCCTCGCATCCTCAGAGCCAGATATTCAACGATCGCGGCGTACGGCGCGTTGCCTTTCATGCCGTGCCGCGATATCACACCGCTCGCTTCGCCTTCGGCATCCCAAAAATTCTTTTTCAACAAGGCGATCCAGGCCGCGGAGATCCGAATTTCGGCGTTCGCTGGGTCGATCTGGCTAGCCTTTATCACGTCGGCCCTTGCGCGGTCGAGATCCATCAGGTCCCGATAGACCAAACCGCGGTCCAGGTAGAAACCCGCTCTTTCCGGTGCAGCCTTGATAGCCGAACTGAATGATGCGACAGCGTCCGCGTAAAGCTGCTGGTCGTGGTAAACGTGCCCCAGATAGTGATGCGCGTCGACGTTCTGCGGGCTGATGGACAGAGCTTTTTTAAGATCGGCGACCGCCGCTTTGTAATCCTTGAGCGAATAATGTGCATTTCCGCGCAAGACGAAGAGAAGCGGGTCGTTGGGCACCATCGCGATCGCTTTATCGAAATCGGCGAAGGCCTTTATCTTGTCGCCCTTTGCCAAATAAATGTGAGCACGGGCGATGTGGCTTTCGGCGGCATCTTTACCGTCGATCTCAATAAGGCGGGTGTAATCGGCGATGGCTCCGTCGAGGTCACCCAATTTCTCGCGGGTCTCGGCACGGCGCATCACGGCACTGCCGTCGCTCGGGTCCAGTTCTATCGCCTTTGAAAACTCTGGCAGCGCGGCTTTATAGTCGCCTTTCGCAAACGCGACGCGGCCTCTCAGGCGGTGGCCGGAACCGGGTTCTTCCAGCAGCGGGATCGCTTTCGTCGCGTCGGCCCAGGCGCCGTCGTAGTCCTTCTTGCCCCAGCGGGCCTCGCCGCGAAGGTAATATGCCTGCCCCAATTCGGGGCATTTCAGGTCGATCGCCTTGGTCAGCTCCGCGATCGCTTCGTCCCAACGGCCGGCAAAGCGGTGATTCGCACCGTGATAAAAAGCATCGCAGGGGTCGTTTTGAGAATACGCGGTGGTCGACGCGGCGATCACGAACATTGAGCAGACGGCTATCCGCAGGAGCATAATTTTTAATGGTCGCATTTGTTTGGTACAGGGCGCGCGTCTCAGGTTGGACGCGGCGGCTGTGAGCAGATATTCAATTCACTTTTTATTTCCGCTCAGCGGCCTGAGGGGATATTTGGTGAACGGATTATACGGCTGTTGCTTGCAATTTTTCAATGCCGGCACAAGGGCAGCCGCCCGCACGACAGAAAAAAAGCCCCTCGTTGCCTCGCGACAGAAAACTCCGTCATTCGGCAACCCAAGGGCTTCGACTCAATTGAACCGGGCGCGGTCCGAAAGGCGGGCCGCTATTTGCGGAGAAGTTCCGCATTTCGGCGGCGGCAGAGCCGCAAGAAATATTCCAAGCGACCGGTGAAGCACAGCTTCACCGCAAATAGAGCGGCAAAGCCGCAGGAAGATGCTCGACCGGCGGCAAAGTCGTGTTACGAATCAGCGGCGTTCAAATCAAAAGCCCCGGCGCGATGCCGAGGCTTTCGTAATGACATGGAACGCCGCGAACGGCGTTTGCGGACGGGGCGTCCGCGTTCCGATTACATTCCCATTCCCATGCCGCCCATGCCGCCGGGCATTCCGCCGCCCATGCCGCCGTCTTTTTCGTCGGGCGAATCGGCGATCATTGCTTCGGTGGTGAGCATGAGGCCTGCGATGGAGGCTGCGTTCTGCAGGGCGGTGCGGGTGACCTTTGCGGGGTCGATGACACCGGCTGCGACGAGGTCTTCG
>JAEZIT010000116.1 GCA_023436495.1 Acidobacteriota bacterium | reverse complement strand
GAAACACACAGACGCCGATGGGTGCCGAGCGTTTTGACGATCTGCGTCCGCTGACGCATCGGCCGTCGCTCGAACGTGAGCTTGCACTCGTGGCCGAGACGATCAGCCTGAACGAAGAGAAACAGGTAACTTGGAACTTCAGCGGGCTCCAAGACCCTGCGGACGCCGTCGCCATCCTGAAAATACGCAATGCGACGCTGGAGCCGATGCTGATGCTCGGACTGACACGCGTCTGCAGCCAGGCGATGTTCACGCGGTCGATGCTGCAGCCGGAAAAGGAATTCGTTCCGACGCTGTGGCAACTGGTCGAACATGTTCCGCCGACGCTGCTGGCGGCAGTCGATCGCGTGAACAAAAAGCTGCTCCCGAGCGGCGAGATCGACGATTCGGCCTCGCCCGAACTGGCACGTCTCAGGCGTGAGATCAGCAATCAGCGTTCACGGCTGACGAAATCGCTCGAGGCCGTAATGCGTTCGGCCGGAACGGCGATACAGGACGAGATCGTGACCGTCCGAAACGAGCGTTTCGTGATACCCGTAAAGACCGACCTTCGGACAAGGGTCAGCGGTGTGGCTCACGGATTCTCTTCATCAGGTGCGACCGTGTTCATCGAACCGCTGGAAGCGATCGAGGCAAACAACGAGCTTCAGAACCTGAAAGGAAAAGAGGAACGCGAGGTTGCAAAGATCCTTTTCACGCTGACCGAAGACCTTCGTGAACAATTGCCCGCCGTCGAAGCGGCCGTCCAAGCCGTTGCCGAACTCGACGTTATCAAAGCGAAGGTGGAATTTGCCCGCAGCTTTAATGCCGTCGTACCGGAATTGTCCGACGACGAGACGCTCGAACTTCTCGATGCCCGTCATCCGCTGCTCGAAGCAAATCTTAGGCGTCTGTCGGCTGACAATTCGCCGGAAGAAAAGCTCGAGATCGTTCCTTCGTCGTTCACGCTTACGCGGGACAAGCCCGTAATGATCATCTCCGGGGCGAACGCGGGCGGAAAGACCGTCGTGCTGAAAACCGCAGGGCTGCTGAGTTTAATGGCCTTGTCAGGGCTTCCCGTTCCGGCACGCATGGCACGAATTCCCTTCTACCGGTCTGTGCTGGCGGACATCGGCGATCATCAATCGCTGGCCGCAAATCTCTCGACGTTCTCGTCACACATGTCGAACATCGCCGACATGATGCGTGAATGCAAAGCACCGTCGCTGGTGCTGCTGGACGAACCCGGTACGGGCACCGACCCCGAAGAAGGTTCGGCACTGGGCGTTGCGATCGTCGACCATTTCCGCAGGAATTGCGGCTCTCAGGTCATCGGTTCGACGCACTACCGCGGCCTGAAGATATACGCGGCGAACGATCCGAACGTCATCAATGCCTCGGTCGAATTTGACGAAAAGACCCTGCAGCCGACATATCGTCTATTGCTCGGACTGGCAGGCGCGTCGTCCGGTATCGAGATCGCAAGGCGATTCGGAATCCTGCCCGAAGTGATCGGCGAAGCACGTGAACATCTGGATATTTCGGCACAGGAAGCCGAAAATTACCTGCGAAAGCTGCAGACCGAATCGAAGCTTGCCGAAGACCTCCGCAAAGCCCTCGAAGAAGAACGCGAAGCGGTGGCGATGAAATACGCGACGCTTGAGATCGAGGCCGGAAAGAAGGAAAAGGCCCGTCAGCGGCAGTTCGAACAGGAGCTCGCACGGACGGTCGAGGATTTCGACCGGCAGTCGGCTGCGTTCATCAAATCGCTCGAAGACAAGTCTCTTAAAAACAAGCTCGACAAGGAGCGCTCGGCACGAAAGGCCGAGCTGAACCGGGCCGTCGTTGCGAAGCTGCAAACGCCAAAGGCAAGATCGGCCGCAGCCGGGACGGAATCCGACAGGCGGACGGCAGGAAACGTCCCCGCTGACGGAGGAACGATCGGCATCGGGTCGAAGGTCGTCACATCCTTTGGCAATATCGGCACCGTCGAGAGAATGGACAAAGAGATCGCCGAGGTGTTAGTCGGCGGGATGCGTCTGCGGGAGAGGCTCTCGAATCTGCAGCTCGTCGCTCAAGAGAACACCGCAGCACAAAGCGGACGTGCCGAAAAGCTGCAGAAACAGGCAAAGGATTCGAACATCAGGCTCGACACCGCGGACGCTGCAGCCGAACTCAACCTGATCGGCCGAACGACCGCCGACGCCGAATACGAGATCGACCGGTTCCTCGACGAAGCCTACATGGCATCGCTGCCGCGTGTCCGCATAATCCACGGCTTCGGCACCGGCGCGCTGAAGAATTTCGTCCACCATTTCCTTAAAGATCACGACCTGATCGAACGCTTCGCCTTCGCCCCACCCGATCAGGGCGGAAACGGTGCCACGATCGCGGAACTGAAGCAATAATTGTCCGAAACGCAGTGTAACTGCTTTGCATCTTACATTTAGCGTTTCGGGACCGTCGGACTCGTTCCGCTCGCGTTCCGGCGGCGTTCCACGATCGAGTGGAACGTGCAACCCATTGTTTTTAATGCCTTTACGCGGACAATTGTTCGATATTCCGCGATTTTTAAAAAACTTTTCGCCGCAGCGGTTTATGCCGTTTGGTGATCGCTCTGGATTTCAAACATCAACGCCGGAAGGTTCGCCCTTCCGTGGTACATTGTTGCATATATTGCACACTTTTACAAGAGATTTTCGAATCCGGCAGACTTCATAATCTTTTTCGCGGCGGCGAGCTTTCGGTGGGTACGGGTAATCGGTTCGCCCCTACTTCGTTCGGGCTTTTGCCTCACGCAGCGGCGACATGGCGAGTATTTAAGTATTATAATTTCGAATATAAAGAACGGACCTATGAATCCAATGCAGTGCTTTATCGCGGGGTGCATTCTGATCGCTGCGGCCCAGACCGGCCTCAGCCAGGAAGCGCCGAAAGCTGTTTTGTTCAATGAAACAGCAGATGCTTTCTGCAGCGAGGCTGTTCGGACGATTATGGATGGATTTTTGGCCAGCCTGGCGAACATGCCTGGTTCGAAGGGATACATTGTCGGGTCGGCGGATGCGAAGATGCCCGGCCGTTTCTTAAAGTACAGTAACGGGCTTCAAAGACATGTTGAGTTTCGGAAATTCGATCCCGTGAGAATTATTCACCTACGCGAACGGGACGGAAGTTCAATGCGGTTCAAGTTTTGGATCGTTCCGGCAGGCGCGGCACCGCCGGAGATAACTCACTGGAAGTTTGAACCGGTCAGGGTCCCAACCCTGTTCGACCAGAGTGCGATAGCGGCGATCACCAAAGGCACGGTCGAATACGGCGAGGCCGGGACTAATGAGCCGTGCGATTGGGGTTTGAGGCTCGAAGACTTCGCCAATGCATTAAAAAACGACCGGGAAACAACCGGCCACATCGTTTCATTTTCCGATTCGAACAATACGAAGCAGCTCGCCGAGCAAGCAAACAGGATCGTAAGCCGCGAATTGCGGACGAAATTCAAGATCACGGCACATCGGATCAAGACCATTTACGGCGGACGGCGGGAAAATCGCGACATTCAGCTTTGGCTAGTTCCAAAAGGTACGGAATTCGTTTTACTCGACGATAAGCCCGCGAACTACCAAACATTGAGAATCCAAACAGTTCGGCGCGATTCGGCAGAGGGATACGTGGTCAGAATGGTGGATGACAAGGGGGTCGAGGGTTATTACGAGTACGATGAATCTGCAAAGGAAACGGTGACGCGGGCGTTCACGCCGGTTAAAATCGGCACGCGCGTCACGACCAGCCCGATTCCTAAATTGGACTGAATTGGTTTAGCATGTGTTTAGACAGCTACACGTCGCCCGCGCATTGCGTCCGCCTGGCTCGCGGCAACCAGAGAATCTATGATCTGCGTAAAGTATTTGCCCCTGCTCGTGGTTATGTTCGCGTTGAATATTCTTTCGTCCGGACAAACCGTCGATGACGAAAGCAATTGGTACAAGGAGACCGGCAGGCACGACGATTTCCTTTCACGTTTCGATTTCACGAGATATACCAGGAGCGATGTCGAATCCGCGACAGCGAAATACCAAAGGATCACATCCGCGGCGGCGAGCGATGAATGGGTCGGCACTTACAAGCGGCAGACAATGCTGGGTAGATCAGAGCTGACGTGGGACCGAAACAACGGTTTCGTTTACGCCTATGTCTATCACACTCTCGCAGGCATTGACTACGGGAAGGTGATCTCGACCGGTCACTCTGTTACTTTCGTACCGGAAAGGCCAACACCCCCCAAACGGCAACAATTCTTCAAAGGTGAGCACATACAGGTCAAGTTTGGGGAGAGGCACTTGTTGGTGCCAAAGGACCGGCTGGAAGAATTTGCTATTTGGGCGGCCGGCCGTGAAGTCGCGACGGGACGACGCGCTAAAGAGATCAATGTTGAAGAAGGTTTCTTTTGGGAAAAACACGGTGAGACCGACAAGGAGATCGCCGATGTTCCTACGTTTCCCGCCCAATACAAGCACCTTATCCAGCGACCGATCCGGATCAAAGTAGTGTCGGTCGGCAAAATGCGAATAAAGCGCGAAAGATCTGAGGAATGGGGTACTACTTCAGAAGTCCACCACCGATCGCTTCGACTGTCGGGAGGCCATAGGCACGGTGTTCGCTTAGGGATGAGATTCTGGGTTGATGAATTGGACGAGTGGATCGAGATCACCTCAGTTAAGAGGGGTTATTCACTTGCAAATCTGCACAGGCCTTTCATCGAAGGAAAGCAATACTGCAATACATATGAGAAATTTGACCTTTTTGAGTTCCAATGTCGGGATCCCAAGGTGGGAATGACTGCCCTGACCAGGACGGATTACTTCTAACGGTGCTCTACCCTCAACATTTCATTGACGACCTTCGTGACCGTGCGGATATTGTGCGGATAATCGAACCGTATTCGCAGCTCAAAAAGAAGGGTGCGAATTGGATGGGGCGGTGCCCGTTTCATGAGGAAAAAACGCCGTCGTTCTCGGTCAATCCGACGAAGGGGTTCTACAAATGCTTCGGCTGCGGAAAGGGCGGCAGCGTCTATAACTTCCTGATGGAGATCGAGGGGCTGAATTTCCCCGAAGCGGTGAAACGCGTCGCGGAGATCTCCGGCGTTTCACTGCCTGAACCGGTCGATGACAAACAGTACGAACAGAGCAAAAAACGGCGTGAGGAGAAGAAAAAGCTAGCCGATCGGGTCATTGAGCTTAACCGCATCGCTCTCGAATTTTGGGAAGCCGAGCTGCAGAAAAAGAACGCCAAGGCAAAGGCCGCCCGCGAATACCTGGAAAGCCGCGGGATCTCCACCGAAATTCAGCGAAAGTTCCGCATAGGCTTTTCGCCCGATTCGTGGGATTCGCTGCTGAACGTGCTCAGGGAAAAGGGCGCCAAGGACAAGCTGATCGAACAAAGCGGGCTGGTTTCGGTCAGCGAGGAAAAACACCGTGTTTTCGACCGTTTCCGAGGGCGGATAATGTTCCCGGTGCTGGACGTCAACGGCGATCCGGTGGCATTCGGCGCCCGTGCAATGGGCAGCGACGAGCCTAAGTACCTGAATTCGCCCGAAACTCCGGCCTATGTTAAAGGCCGCCACCTTTACGGCCTGTTCCAGGCAAAGGAGGAGATCCGCAAAAAGAAATTCGTCATTCTGGTCGAAGGCTACCTTGACCTGATCGCACTGCACCAATTCGACATCAAGAATGTCGCCGCCAGCCTGGGGACCGCACTTACGCCGGACCAATCCAAACTGCTCAGCCGTTTTGCTAAACGCGTCGTGATCAATTACGACGGCGACACGGCCGGGATCAAGGCCGCACGGCGGGCCGTCGAGGTGCTACTGCCCGAGGATTTCGAGATAAAGGTCCTGATCCTGCCGGACGGCAAGGACCCGGACGATTTCGTCCGCGAACAGGGCCATGATGCCTATAACAAGCTTCGCGGCCGGGCCATGCCGTACCTGCAATTCGTGCTGGACGCTGCCGTAAAAGGCCGAAGCCTCGGCATTCCCGACCAAAAAGCGGCGGCCATCGAAGAGGTGCTGCCGGTCGTCGCCGCGATCCACAAACCGTTTGAGAAACGCGAGACGCTGGCACAGGTGATGAGTTTTTTCCAGATCACCGATCCCGCCTATAAACGCGAGCTGGCGAATGCGGTGCGGTCCGATCACCTGCCCGAACCCGAGGTCGTCCACCAACAGGTTAAACGCGTTACGCAGGCAAAAACGACCGTTGCCGAGCAGCTTCTGCTGGAACTTTTGGTTTACGACCGCGAACTTCGCGACGTGATACTGCCGCAGCTTGAGCATTCGGATTACGAAGCCCTTGCCACGGCATCGATATTCAGGGCATTGATAACGCTCGACGAACGCAATGAGGCGGTCACGATGGAGAATCTGCTGAACGAGACCGGCGACGATGGTGCGGCTGAAGACCTGATTCCGCTGCTGATGATGGGCGAACCGAAACGCGAACCGGGAGAGGTGATCGACCAGGTGCTGCACGACGCCGAAAACTGTGTATTTACGCTGCGTTTGATGGCGATCTCGGCCCGTTTAATGGAGATCAGCCGCGACCTGATCCTGGCCGAACAGACCGGAAACGGCGAGCTGTTGAACCGCCTGTTGGCCGAACACCTGGAATTAGGGAAAATCAAGCTTGAATTTGAGAGAAAAGTAAGGGAAATCTGATATAATAAGCTTTTTAAATTAACGCGGGACATTTGAAACAAATTCGGCTCACGCTGCGTTACTTTACGAACAACGATTTCTATCGGGTTATAATCCAAATTGTTTATCTAAATATGGCTGATTACGACGAAAAGGAAGATCTAATGGATCGCTTGCTTGCCCTTGGCAAGCGCAAGAAATTTCTGAGCTACGACGAGCTTAATCGGGAGATCCCCGAGAATATGATGTCTCCCGACGACATCGAGGACGTTCTGGACCGGCTCGAAGGCGCAAATATTTCCGTGGCCGAATCGGACGCACAGATGCTGGAACGTGCGTCAAACCTGGCGCTCGACGATGACGAAGAGGCCATCGACGACGACGAACTCGACCTGGACCTGTCGGCCGGAGCACTCGATAAATCGAACGATCCGGTCCGGCTTTATCTGCGCGAAATGGGCATCGTGCCGCTGCTGACCCGCGAAGGCGAGGTAACGATCGCACAGCGCATCGAACGCGGCCAGATCAAGACCCAAAAAGCCATATCGCGTTCGCCGATCGCCGTTGAACGGCTTTTGAAGATTGGCGAGGACCTGTCGAAAGGCAAGGCAAGCATTCGCGAAACGGTCACTTTTTCCGAACAGGCCGAGATCTCGGTCGAGGAAGACAAGGCCGAGGAATACCTTCGCTGGACGCTGGAAGGCATCGGCAATATCAAGCAGAATTACGAGGCCGCACTGAAAACCTGGAATTCCCTGATAAAGGAACAGGCGAAGAACACGGCAAAGAAGTCGAAGAAGCTTTTGTCGCTGAAACGGCAGACGGCCCGTGCTCGGTTGGAGATAGCGCAGGAGATCAAGAATCTTAACCTGACCGAACATTCGACACAGGTGTTGATCGCGGCGATCCGAAAGGTCGTCGAAGAGATACGCAAGCACGAACGGGTCATCAGAAAGGCGGAAGAACGACTCGAGAAAAAGCCGCCCGCAGCGGAAAAACGCGAGCTTAACGCCAAGATCACCGAAGCGAAGGAAGCCATCGCGGAGCTCGAGGTCAAGTATCACCTGCCCGCGGTCGAGATCAAGCGTTCGTACCAGACGATCAGCATCGGCGAATACGAGACCAACCAGGCGAAACGCGAATTGGTCGAGGCTAACCTGCGTCTGGTCGTTTCGATCGCCAAGAAATACACGAACCGCGGCCTGCAGTTCCTGGACCTGATCCAGGAAGGCAACATTGGCCTGATGAAGGCCGTGGACAAGTTCGAATGGCGGCGCGGCTATAAATTCTCGACCTACGCGACATGGTGGATCCGTCAGGCCATCACCCGCGCGATCGCCGACCAGGCACGCACGATCCGCATCCCGGTGCACATGATCGAAACGATCAACAAGCTTATCCGGACATCACGGCTGCTCGTGCAGGAACTCGGCCGTGAACCGACGTCGGAAGAGATCGCAAAGCGTATGGACATTCCGGTGTCGAAGGTCCGAAAGGTCCTGAAGATCGCACAGGAACCTATCTCGCTGGAGACGCCCATCGGTGAGGAAGAAGATTCGCACCTCGGCGATTTTATCGAGGACAAGTCGATACTGAATCCGGCGGAATCCGTTACCTTCTCGAACCTGCGTGAGATCACGGACGAAGTACTCGCGACGCTTACGCCCCGCGAGGAAAAGGTGATCAAGATGCGATTCGGGCTCGGGAATACGGGTTCGGAGCACACGCTCGAAGAGGTCGGACAGCATTTTGCCGTCACCCGCGAGCGTATTCGCCAGATCGAGGCGAAGGCACTGAGAAAGCTTCGCCACCCGTCGCGTTCGCGGCGGCTAAAGGCGTTTCTTGAAGGGAAACAGTAATTTTTCCAACAATTAGACGAACGGGTGGCGAGTAAAAAATCTTGCCACCTGTTTTTTTATTCTCTAGACTTTAAGTATGTGGTACGCCGATCAGATATTTTGGCTCGTTATCCTGGCGGTCGTCGTCGCTTCCATTTCGTGGACGGTGACGCAGGAAGAGATATTTCGCGAACCCCGAGATTGGTGCAAGGACTGCAGTGAATCCGCTTCAAATATTTTCGTTCGTAAATTCTTTTACGTTTGGACCTGCGAATACTGTTTCAGCCACTGGGTGACGCTGCTCGTGCTGCTGCTGACAGGCTTTCAGCTCCTCTTCGCGGATTGGCGGGGCTACGTACTCGCATTCTTTGCCCTGCCTTGGATCGCAAACCAGTTCATGAGTCTGTACCGCCGGCTTCGCGTGGATATCAAGCACGAGAATCTGAAGGCCGAGGTGGTGAAACACGAGAAGAAGCAGATCGAAATGATGGCGGAATAAGATCAGGATCGGCCGAGACGCTCGTCCGTCGTTATCATGTTCTTCGCCTTCGCGATCGCCTGATCCAGCTGCTCGACCTGCCCATCCAACTGCATTTCATAAACGGCGTCCAGTATCGACTTGAACTGCGGCGAAGGTTCTAATCCGAGTTCGATCAGATGCCTTCCCATCAATATCGGCTCGGGAGCTTTTTTCTCGATCTGAAGCTCACGCACCTTTTCGATGAACCACTCCTGAGCCTCTGAACCGAAGCGTTTCTCCGCAGGCAGCCAATCCGGGTTTCTGCCGAGGCTGTCGGCTTTGGCCACACGGTATAGCAGGTCAGGTTCGACCTTGCGCGCCAAACGCCGGAACGCTCCGTCACCGACCGGGCTTTTCGCGTTTGCTTTATAGAATTCGCCCGGCTTCAAATGATAGCGGACGAGCTGAACGACCTGGTTGCGCACGTCGTAGCCGTTGAGCGTGTAGATCCCAAGCGTGTCCAGAAAGCTCAAGGTCGGTTCGACGCCGGCTTCGTCGTGCGAATGCGAGCGCCAGCGACCATCGAAGAACTGCGTCGTCGGAGGCTTGCCGAAATCGTGAGCGATCGCGGCGAGCATAACGGTCACCTTCTTCTCATACGGCAGGTCGTCGATCAGTTTTCGGGCTTCGTCAACGACCATCAGCGTGTGAACGTCAACGTCGCCTTCGGGGTGCCATTCAGGCTCCTGCGGAACGCCGACGAGGGCCTTTAACTCAGGAAAGATCTGATCGACGACGCGCAATTCGTACAGCCATTTAAGCCCGATAGAGGGGTGTTGCGCCTTTAGCAGGAGCTTTTCCATCTCGCCCCAAACACGTTCCCTCGGCAGGTCCGTCACTTCGATAGTTTTGCAGATCTCGATGGTGTCGGGAGCTATGTCAAATTCGAACCTCGCCGCAAATTGCGCCGCCCGCAGAACGCGAAGGCTGTCCTCGGCAAACGTTTCTTCGGATACATGCCGCAAGATCTCACCGCCAATAGCTTCCCGGCCGCGGTACGGATCGACTATCTCGCCGGTCAGAGGGTCCTGCAAAATTGCGTTGATCGTAAAATCCCGCCGCGAACATGCTTCTTCGAACGACATATCGGGGTCGCCTTCGACGACAAACCCGCGATGCCCGCGGCCGACCTTTCGTTCCCGGCGCGGAAGTGAAACATCCAGATCATCGCCGAGTTTATAGACCGCGAACGCCTCGCCGACGGCCTTTAGCGATATGCCATGAGAATCCGCAAATCCTGCCAGAATATCCTTCAAACGACCGGGCTCGATGCCGTAAACCTCCAGGTCCCAATCCTTCGGCTCGATGCCCATCAGCTCATCGCGGACACAGCCGCCGACCAGCATCGCGCGGCCGCCCGAAAGGCGGATCGTTTCTGAAAGTTCCGTAATGTTTCGCGGGATATTATTCACAATCGTTGATGGCCGGCTTATGTTCGAGATCGCTTAAAATATTATCATTTGATGGTACGCGGAGACATTGGCAATATCAATTCATTCGGCGGGTCTGATCGGCCGTCGCAGAAGCAGAATGGAGGGCAACTTTATGTATGCAGTTGTAAGGGAAACTTTTTATTCACCGGACGAACCGTTTTATAACACGGAGGGATTTAAGGAATTCGACCGAAAGCATTCGAGCCTGTACGGGTATCGCGGTTCGGTCGTGGTCGAGGCCGAACCCGGCCGTTTTATAACACTTACATTATGGCAGACCCGGGAGGACCTGGCCGCCGCACGCGAAGCGATGGCCCCGGTCGTCGGACAATTTCTGGAACCGCTGATGACAAAGCCTGCGGTGCTGATCGGCACGGGCAAGGTCGTTGCGGACGACCTCACAAATTGAACCGATTCCGCGATTCCGCGTAATACAGGATTCAAACGATCTTCGAATTTACGATAGACAGGATCTCTGCTTCGCGTTCGATCGCTGCGTTTTCGATGCCGGCACCGCGGGCCAGGAGATCGGCGGCGAACTCTTTGTCCTTGAGGCCCGCGGCATTTATCTTCACATTCAGAAACGCCCCGATAACAGCCGAGCGTGCGCATAGGGCGCCGACTCCGGCGTCCGTGACGGAGTTGGGGTTTCCAACTTCAGCCATCGCCCGGATAACTTCGAATGCGTCGAAGGCCCGCTGCATCGTGCGGAACGGCACCTCGGTCGCGTAGCGCGTCGCTTCCTGGATCGCGGCGGACCTCGCGGCCTTTTCTTCGTCGGTTCCTTTCGGCAGGCCGAATGCCGCCATAACTCTGTTGAACGATTCCGTGTCTTCGTCAACCAGGGCCAGCAGGTCTTCCTTTATCTGCTGCGCCTTTACCGCCCAGTCGGAAAATTCTTCCCAACGGTCGTCCCATCCGGCTTTGTGCGACGACAGGTTTGCGACCATCGCGGCCAGAGCGGCTCCGAGAGCTCCCATATATGCAGATATGGAGCCGCCGCCCGGTGCCGGAGATTCGGAAGCCGTTTCGTCAGCGAACGCCGTACATGTCAGGTCGACCAGGCGTTCGGTGCGGTCTTCCGCCGCAAGGACGTATTCGATGATCTTCTCCTGCGGGTTAAAAGGCTTCAGGTCGTCGAGGCCCATCGACTTGATCGCGATCCTGATGATCTCTGCCTCAGTGATACCGTGCGAGCGCCGCTGTTTTGTCAGGTAATGCTTGCCGGCATCGATTATCGCCTTTTTCGGCAAAAGCCCCACGATCTCGAGCCCCGTCACGCGAATCCCGCGCAGCCGTGCTTTCTCGCTTACTTCGTCGAAGGCGACGTGAAGCGGCGTATCGGAGAGGTTCGTTATATTCATCGAAACCTGTGCGAAGCCGTATTCCTCGATGAACCAGCCTATCGCCTTCGTTCCTTTCAGTGTTCCCGGGATCATGACCGGTTCGCCGTTTTCGTCGAGAACGGGTTTCCCCGTGATCGGGTTTCCCTCGCGTTTCGGCCTTCCCTTTTCGCGAACGTCGAATGCAATGGCGTTTGCCCGGCGCGTCGATGTAGTGTTCAGATTAAAATTGACCGCGATCAGAAAATCTCTCGCGCCGACAGCCGTTGCTCCGGAACGCGCGACGCTTTCGCTGAATTCGGTCGGCCCGAAATCCGGTTTCCATTCATCGGAGCCTATGCGGTCCTTTACGCATTCATATTCACCCTCACGGCAGTTTGCCAGATTTCGGCGAATCTCCGCGGTAGCGGCATTTTCATAAAGGTAAACGGGAATTCCCAGCTCTTCACCGATCCGCTGCCCAAGTTTACGAGCATATTCGGCAGTCTCTTCCATCGAAATACCCGACACGGGCACGAGCGGGCACACGTCCGTCGCACCAAACCGAGGGTGATCGCCCTTATGGCCGCGCATGTCGATCAGTTCCTGCGCCTTCTTTACGGCCCGAAACGCCGCCTCGACCACCTCATCCGGCGTGCCGACGAACGTGACCACCGTTCGGTTGGTCGTCGCACCGGGATCGACATCAAGCAGTTTCACGCCGTCGATAATTTCGATCTCGTCGGTGATTGACTTGATCACAGCCATATCGCGGCCTTCGCTGAAATTAGGCACGCATTCGATGAGTTTTTTCATAGATGCCAGATTAATGGAGATCTGCTAGAGGCCTTAATACACCTGTACTTATAACCTTGCCTTTAAATATTCCTCGAGGCGATCGATACTTACACGTTCCTGCTCCCATGAATCGCGGTCGCGGACGGTCACCGCATTGTCCTCTAACGATTGATGATCGACCGTGACGCAGAACGGCGTCCCGATCTCGTCCTGACGGGCGTAGAGCTTTCCGATGCCGCCGGTGTCGTCGTAGACCGCACGCATCGACGGCTGCAGGTCCTTTTTGATCTTTCGTGCCATCTCTACGATCTCGGGCTTGTTTTTCGCGAGCGGAAGCACGGCAACCTTGATCGGAGCAAGTTCCGGCTTGAGCTTCAGGATCACGCGGACCTCGCCCTTTTCGTTCGTGCGTTCCTCGTACGCATCCATCATGACAGCCAGCAGCGTACGGTTGACGCCGATCGACGGTTCGATGATGTATGGATAGAATCGCTGTTTTGTCGCTTCGTCAAAATAGGAAAGATCCTCGGTCGAATCGGGATTGATCCGTTTGCCTTCGGCATCTTCCGGCTTTTTCGAATGCACGCGAAGATCGAAGTCGGTCCTGTTCGCGATTCCCATCAGCTCGTCCCATTGCTTGTCGTCTTCGGCCCGTTCCGGAAAGAAGCGGTACAGGATATCGACAGTTCGCTCCGAATAATGTGCGAGTTCTTCCTTTTTCTGTTCGTAAAATTTCAGGTTCTCACGAGAGATCCCCAACGATTCGATCCACTTTTCGAATCCGTCGATCCATTCCTGGTGGACCTGCGGCGCGTCTTCAGGCCGCACGAAGTATTCGATCTCCATTTGCTCGAACTCGCGCGTGCGAAAGATAAAATTGCCGGGTGTCACTTCGTTACGAAATGCCTTTCCTATCTGCGCAATGCCGAACGGCAGCTTTCTCCGAGAGGTGTTCAGAACGTTGGCGAAATTTGTGAATATTCCCTGCGCGGTCTCGGGCCGAAGATATGCCAAAGCCGCCGGATCGTCATCCGCCGAAACGGCACCGACCGTCGTACGGAACATCAGGTTGAACGGCCGGGGTTCGGTCCAATCGACCGCTCCGCAATTCGGGCATTTGATGCCCATGGCCTGCAGCCGGTTCCCGCCGTTGCCCGTAAAAGTGTGAGCTTCGGAATGATGCTCGGGGCTCGTGTTACCGAATTCATCGATCAGCTTGTCTTCGCGAAAGCGGCTCTTACAGCTGCGGCAATCGACCATCGGGTCGGAGAACGTCTCTTCGTGGCCGGAATATTTCCAGACCAGCCGATTCTGGATGATCGAAGAATCCAAGCCTTCGATATCGTCGCGTTCGTAAACCACCCAACGCCACCAGCTGTTCTTGATGTTATTCGCCAGCTCAACGCCAAGCGGGCCGTAATCCCATGACGAGCCCAGCCCGCCGTAAATATCCGACGCGGGATAAACGAACCCGCGGCGTTTTGATAACGATACGATTGTCTCGATATTTGGTGCAGTCATAAAAAATGATCAGAAGGCCGAATTTAATATGTTACAACGAAAGCATTTCCCGCTGAAAGGCGGGCCGCTGTAAAATGTCCGCATGGCCGGAAAACGCGACCGGAGCGCGGAACTTCGCTCCCTTTTGGAAACCGCTCTTGATTCGACCGATGAATACCTGTACGAAGGCGAGATGTGCACATACGCCAGACGTTATAGCGATGACGCAGCGTCCGCACTCGACATGATGCTTAGGGTCACCCCGCCGGACGACACGGAGATGCAGGTCATTATCGAAGCACTCACAACGCCGGACCGCATTGAACGCGGCTCAGCTTCAGTTCTCCTACGCCGCCTCAGACCGCACCAGGACATGATCCTCAAGGCTCTCCACGAGCATCCGGAACCTGATCGACGTGCATTAGCGGCCACCTTGGCGAAGGAAATCTCGCCGAAATAAAGACTTTAAACAAATGGCTGTACATATTAGCGGTGCGCCCGTGGTCAACGCCGCCGTATATCCGGCGTATTGCCGTTAGCATTGACATACAGCGATAGAAGCTTTAATTTTGTCAGCAATTGTTTTGACCGCGCGAATCCTGCGCTTTTCGTGGAGCCCTCGGCAAAACACTCGGTATCAGACACTATTCACAAATCTACGGAGGCTACAATATGATCTCTGCAAGACTGCGGGAATTCGCTGCAGCTCTATTTGCGTCTGTGCTTTTGATCTCCTGTCAATCATCGGACAGTGCAACGAATGATACTAACGCGGCCGGCAATGCCGCGACCAACCGACAGGCCGAGTCGACGTCGGCCCAAAAACCGGACGACGAAGGTTTCATCCCATCCGGTACAGGGATAGAGAAGGAAGCTCCTGCGGCAGGCACGGGCAATGTTCAGGGAAAGGTTTTATTCAACGAGAAGCCCGCTGCTAACATCGAAGTGAAATTGTGCCAGAAGTTCAGTCAGTTCGTCGGCGGCTGCAGCGGTGAAACCTTTACCGCGAAAACCGACGAGCAGGGCGAGTATCTGATCAAAGGTGTTCCTCCCGGCGTTTACGAAGCCCTGACTGCGAAGGTCTTCAATACAAATTATTACGTTTTTGCGACGTCCGGATTCGTATCGTCAGCAAAATACCGGGTCGAGGACGGCAAGACGTATTTTGCCCCAGACACGAATCTTTTCAAGAGCGATATAAAGGTCGTCTCACCAAAGTCAGGTTCGAAGGTTAAGCCTGACGGTGTTGAGATCTCGTGGGACGCCTATCCCGACTCGGCCTATTACAAAATCAGCCTGCACGGAGACGCGACCGCGGCCGATTATGATCACATAAACAAGCGCGTTGATGGCACAACCTATGCGGTTTCAAAACCTCTAGCGGCGGGCGAATATAGGATTACACTGGAAGCTTTCAATTCAAATGACGTGAAGCTCGCCGAAGCTCCGAACGATATCAAATTCACCGTGGCCGGAAACTAGCCATATACCATTCCACGTCAATAGAAAAGGACGATCCCGAAGAATCGTCCTTTTTCGTTTTACCGGATTCCGGCAGCGTTAGTCATTGTTGCGGTCCGAACGCCTGCCGCCGCGTTCTTCTCTTGCATTGCCGCCGTCTCCGTCAGCGGCACCACCGGCCGCCGCCTTTTCCTGAACAAGGATCGCCTTTCGCGAAAGCTTGATCTTGTTGCCTTCCTTGCCGATGCATTTGACCATGATCTGCTGGCCTTCTTTTAGCTCGTCGCGGACGTCCTTGACGCGGCGGTCCGAGATCTCCGAAATATGCAGCAAGCCGTCCAGGCCCGGCAGGATCTCGACGAACGCACCGAAATCGACGATACGAGAAACCGTACCGAGATATGTTTCCCCGATCTCCGCTTCTGCCGTCAACGCCTTGATGCGTGCGATCGCGGCCTGTGCGGCATCGCCGTCGGCAGTGGCGATAAGAACGGTACCATCGTCCTCGATATCGATCTTCGCACCCGTCTCTTCGGTGATCGAACGGATCGTAGCTCCGCCTTTGCCGATGACATCGCGGATCTTGTCCGGATGAATGTGAATCGTGATGATTCGCGGAGCATACGGCGAAATATCCTGACGCGATTCGGCGATCGCCTGCGACATGATGTTCAGGATATGGATTCGGCCCTTCTTGGCCTGTTCCAGAGCTTCCTGAAGGATCATGGCGTTGATGCCGCCGACCTTGATGTCCATCTGCAGTGCAGTGATGCCTTCCGACGTTCCGGTGACCTTAAAGTCCATGTCGCCGTAGTGATCTTCGGCACCCGCAATATCCGAAAGGATCGCGTAGCGGTTTCCTTCCATCACAAGCCCCATCGCAACACCCGCGACCGGCCGTTTGAGCGGAACGCCTGCGTCCATGAGGCTCAGCGTACCGCCGCAAACGGACGCCATTGATGACGAGCCGTTCGATTCGGTGATGTCGGAAACGATGCGAAGCGTGTACGGGAATTCGGATTCGTCGGGAAGAACGGCTTCGATCGCCCGGCGGGCAAGGTTGCCGTGGCCGATCTCGCGGCGAGAAGAGCTGCCGAATCGTCCTGTTTCGCCGACCGAATACGGCGGGAAATTATAGTGCAGTATGAAACGGCGTTTGACCTCACCTTTTTCAATGTCGTCCATGTACTGCTCGTCCATTTTGGTGCCGAGCGTCGTGGTGACGATCGCCTGCGTCTCGCCGCGTGTGAAAAGCGCCGAACCGTGTACGCGCGGCAGCCAGCCCACCTCGCAAGTGACCGGGCGGATCTCTGAGAATTTACGGCCGTCCGGGCGGCGGCGGTTGCCGAGGATGTCTTCGCGAAAGATCTTTTCCTTCAAATGCGAAAATACCTTTCCGGCCATCGCACGCGTTTCGGGCTGATCTTCGGGGTAGCTGTCGACAACTTCTTTTTTCAGGCTGTCGACGTCGGCGTAGCTCGTAAGCTTATTCTTGCCGGTCGTATCTAGTGCCTCGCGGAGCCGGGCAGCATAATTGCCTTCGATCTCGGAGATCAGCGTTTCATCGAGGGGCGGCACCACGTATTCGCGCTTGGTGATCTCGAGCGCCTTGAACAATTCCTTTTGCCAGAGGCACAGCCGTTTGATTTCCTTGTGGGCAAGCATCAAGGCTTCGACCATTATGCTTTCAGCGACCTCGTGAGCCTCTGCTTCGACCATGACGATTGCTTCTTCCGTACCGGAAACGACAAGGTTAAGGTCCGATTCGCGGCGTTCGTCATACGACGGATTTACGACATATTTGCCGTCGATGAGGCCGATGCGGATACCGGCGATCGGATTAACGAACGGGATGTCCGACAGGTATAGAGCGCAGGACGCTCCGGTCATCGCGATCACGTCCGGATCGTTCTCCGAATCGGCCGAAATTACGGTTCCGACGATCTGTGTCTCATTCCGATAACCGTCCGGGAACAGCGGGCGCACGGGACGGTCGATCATTCGCGCGGTCAATACTTCTTTTTCGTTCGGCCTGCCTTCGCGGCGGAAATAGTTTCCGGGAATACGTCCGGCGGAATATGTGGACTCACGGTATTCGACCGTAAGCGGAAAGAAATCAAGGCCTTCGCGGGGCGTACGCCCGCTGACGGCAGTAACCAAAAGCATCGTATCGCCGTAGCGTATGACCACGGACCCGTCCGCCTGCTTTGCGACCTTCCCAGTCTCGACCGACAGCTCTTTACCGCCCACCTTGATCGATTCCTTCAAATATCTTTTCTGTGTCATTTCAAACCCTCAAACAACAAAAGCGGCCGGTGCTGTGTCGTGAAGCACTGCCGCCTTTGAAGAAAACTCTTTTTCGACGTTAGGTTCCCAAATGTTCGGCGGGACAAATCGCTGTCACGTTCAGCATCCGCCGGCAAATTCTTCGAAAGAACCTCTATGTAATGACTCGAAGCGGTCAAATCCAGGGCCGAAGCAGAACGAGGACTATTGAGGTTCCCGCTTCTGCTTTCGCCGAGGACCAATTTATCTTCTCAAACCAAGTTTCTGAATGATCTCGTGGTATTCGTTGATCTTGCGGCGTTTGAGGTAATCCAGAAGCTTTCTGCGACGCGAGACCATTTTCAGCAAACCACGTCGCGAATGGTTGTCTTTCTTGTGCACCTTGAAATGCTCTGTAAGCTCATTGATACGCTGCGTTAAAAGCGCGATCTGCACCTGTGACGAACCTGTATCGCTGCCGTGCGTTTTATAATCACCTACGATCTTCTCTTTAACTTCTTTAACTGTTGCCATAAAACTTATTTGCTATAAACAGCCTCTCCTTGCTCGCAGTAACTTCGCTCGGCAGCGGCCGGCGATAACCGCAAAAATTTTGACTCCTTTTACTTGTTTTTCAACCAAAAATAACTCGTTAAAGTTAACACAAAACACGGTTAACATCAACGCAGATCACTTACCGAATTCTTCCATGAATTTCGTGGAAAATTCGCCTTTCCTGAATTTTTCATCGGCCATAATTCGCTGGTGAAGCGGTATGGTCGTCTTGATCCCCTCGATCACCATCATGTCCAGCGCACGCTGCATTCGCGCTATCGCAAGCTCCCGCGTGCGGGCATGGACGATCAGCTTCGCGATCATCGAATCGTAATACGGGGGCACGACATAACCGGGATAGACGGCCGTGTCCACACGAACGCCGGGGCCGCCGGGAATGTTGAATGCCGTGATCCTGCCCGGGCTTGGCGTGAATTTTTCCGGATCTTCGGCATTTATGCGGCATTCGATCGAATGTCCCACTATTTGGACGTCCGACTGCTCATACTGCATGTTTTCGCCTTCGGCGATCTTTATCTGATTGCGGACTATGTCCGCCAGCGTGACCATCTCGGTCACGGGATGCTCGACCTGAATACGGGTGTTCATTTCCATAAAGTAGAAACTGCCGTCTTCGTCGAGCAGGAATTCGAATGTCCCCGCACTCGTATATCCGATCTGTTTGCAGGCGTTCACGGCGACCGACCCCATCTTTTCCCGGAGTTCGGGCGAAATGGCTATAGACGGTGCCTCTTCGAGAAGCTTCTGATGCCGTCGCTGTATCGTACATTCGCGTTCGCCGAGATGTACGCAGTTGCCGAATTCATCAGCAAGCACTTGAATCTCGATATGCCGGGGCCTTTCGATATACCTTTCGATATACACTGCACCGTTTTTGAACGCCGCGAGAGCTTCCGCCTGCGCCGTTTCGAGCTGCCCGGGAAGTTCTTCGGCATTTCGCACTATACGCATCCCGCGTCCGCCGCCGCCTGCCGCGGCCTTAATAATGACCGGGAAACCTATCTCGAGTGCAAGGGCCTTTGCCTCCTCGGCAGACTCGATCGGATCGGGGCTTCCGGGCAGGATCGGCACACCGGCAGCCGCCATCGTGCGTCGTGCTTCGACCTTGTCGCCCATCATCCCGATAACGTGCGGTTTCGGGCCGATGAATTTGATATTGCAGTCTTCGCAGATCTTGGCAAAGGTCTCGGATTCCGCAAGAAACCCGTAGCCGGGATGGATCGCGTCGACATTCGTGATCTCGGCGGCGCTGATGATCGCGGGGATGTTCAGGTAGCTCTGCGCCGATGGCGCAGCACCGATGCAGACCGCTTCGTCGGCATAGCGGACGTGCAGCGCTTCGCGGTCGGCTTCGGAATGCACGGCAACGGTCTTAATACCCATTTCCTTGCAAGTCCAAATTATCCTGCATGCGATCTCACCGCGGTTTGCGATCAGAATCTTGCGAATTTCTCTTTCGCTCATCGTAAAAAATATACAACAAAGGCACCGAGCCACAGAGGAAGGCGAAACCGCATATCGGCTCTACCCGACCTTAGAAATCTCTGTGTCTCCGTGCCTCCGTCGTGAAAGCTGCGTTCACTGTTTGACACCGAATAGCGGCTGTCCGTATTCGACCGGCTGCCCGTTCTCGACGTAGATCTTCACGATCTCGCCGCTGGTCTCCGCCTGGATCTCGTTCATAAGCTTCATTGCTTCGACGATACAAACAACACTTTCAGGCGTGACCTTGGAGCCTTCCTTGACGTAGGGGTCTTTATCCGGGCCGGGAGCTCGATAGAACGTTCCGACGATCGGCGACGTGATCTTCATCAGGCCTTCGTCCGGATTGGCCGCCGCTGCCGGGGTTTCGGCCGTATCGGCTTTCGGAGCCGTTGCAGCCGGTGCCGGAGAATAGGCCGGGGCGGGATAGGGCGGATACGCAACAGGCGGCATTCCGGCCGATTTGCTCAGGCGGACACGAATGTTCTCGTTCTCGAATTCAAAATCGGTGAATCCGTGCTCGTCGACAAGCTCCGCAAGCTCGCGTATCTCGTTCAGGTTGAACGAAGCGCCCGTTTCCCTGGACGACTTCTTCGACCCGCCTTCACGCTTTCGCTTGGCCGATGTTCCCTCGTTCTCCTCCGCTTTTGCCAACGCTGAATGCTCACTCATCCCGTTCGATCTCCTCCCGGATTAGCCCTTTGCCGCCATTTCGCGCGGATTGTCTACCAATTCGATCACTGCCATTTCGGCATTGTCACCTTGGCGTCGGCCGAGTTTGATAATGCGCGTGTATCCGCCGTTGCGGTCCTTATAGCGGACGCCGAGTTCGTCAAACAAACGCTTGACGGCCTTAACGCCGGCCGTGCGTTCGATCGGTTCCTTCGCCTCGCCCTTCTTGCCACGGAATCGGCTCTGCTCTTCCTTGAAGGTACTGTTGCCGGCATGAAAGAACCTTGCTGCCTGGCGGCGAAGATGAACCTCGCGGCTTTTCGCGTCTTCCCCGTTAAGATGCTGTGCTTTCCGGGCGAGCGTGATCGCCTTTTCAACGAACGGGCGAAGTTCCTTTGCCTTCGGAACCGTCGTTACGATGTGTTCTTTATCGGCGATGATCAGCGACGTGGCGAGGTTGCGAAGCATCGACATGCGATGCTCCGTCGTCCTGCCCAATTTTCTATGTGCTTTTAAATGTCTCATTTCTTAAAGCGTATAGGACCTATTAGTCCTATTGGTCCAATAGGTCCTATGTTCTCTTAATCAAGGTCTCTTCCGCCCGAACCCGGGATCGGGTTGCCCTGTTCATCAAAATCCATGCCGAAATCGAGTCCCATTCCGTGCAGCAGGTCCTTGATCTCCGTGAGCGATTTCTTGCCGAAATTCTTGGTTCCGAGCATGTCCTTTTCGCTGCGCTTGATCAAGTCCCGGATCGTTCGGATGTCCGCGTTCTTAAGGCAGTTGTACGAGCGGACAGTTAGTTCCAGTTCATCGACCGGTTTGTCCAACAGGTCGTTCCGCATAAGCGGCGGACGGGCGATGTCTTCGTATTTATATTCTTCTTCCTCTTCTTCAAAATTGATGAAGATGGACATGTGGTCCTTCACCAACTTAGCCGCGAGGCCGATCGAATCTTCGGGCTTGACCGAACCGTCGGTCCAGACCTCGATCGTAAGTTTGTCGAATTCGGTATTGGATCCCTGACGCGTCTTATCAACGTTATAGTTGACCTTGCGGATCGGGGTGTGGACGGAATCGATCGGGATATATCCGACCGAAAGGTCCTCGTCGTTATTAAATTCAGCGGAAACGTAGCCGCGGCCCGACTTGAGCCGCATTTCGATGTTGAGCGAGCCGCCGCTGCTCATCGTGGCCAGATGTATGTTCGTATCGAGAATCTCGACGTCCGCATCGGCCTCGATATCCGCGCTCGTCACCTCGCCGGCGCCCTTCTTGCTGACCGTCAGGGTTTTCGGACCCGCGCCGTGAAGCTTGAACGGAACCTGCTTAAGATTCAGGATAACGTCCGTTGCGTCTTCCACAACCCCCTTGATCGACGAGAATTCATGCTCGACACCCTCGATCTTGACCGCGGTGATCGCCGCGCCTTCGATCGAAGACAAAAGAGCTCGACGGATGGAGTTTCCGATCGTCGTACCGAATCCGCGCTCGAACGGCTGTGCGTAGAATTTACCGTAACGCTCGGTCAGCGTTTCGTTTTCCACGTTAAGCCGGCTCGGCATTTGAAAATCTGCCCAAATATTGCTTTGTGTCATAATGTTCTTTTTAAAATGGTCCTAAGGTTGGCGTTGTCCCCGGGCCTAGCGAGCAAGAACAAACTTTCAGGACCCGGATACTTCGGCCAACCCGATTAAAAAACTATTTGCTGTAAAGTTCGACGATCAGCTGTTCATTGATATTCTGATCGATGTCTTCACGTTTCGGCAAACCTGCCACCGATACGCTGAGTTCGGCGTCGCCGGCAGAAAGCCAGGCCGGACGGCCGCGGCCGACCGCGGTTTCCCACGCACCCGCGACGTGCGGATTCTTGTGGGTCTTTTCCTTGACTGTAACGACGTCGCCGACCTTTACCTGAAACGACGGGATATTGACCTTCCGTCCGTTCACGGCGATGTGGCCGTGATTGACGAGCTGTCGTGCCTGTCGGCGCGAAGTCGAGAATCCCGAACGGTAAACGACATTATCCAGCCTTCGCTCGAGCATGAACAAAAGGTTCTCGCCGGTAACGCCTTTCTGGCTCAGAGCCTTTTGGAAATAGTTGCGAAACTGTTTTTCCAGCACAAAGTAAATTCGCTTCACCTTCTGCTTTTCGCGAAGCTGCTGCCCGTAGCCGGCGAGCATCTTGCGTCGGGCAGCACCGTGCTGGCCCGGAGGATTCGTTCCGCGTTTCTCGATCGCACACGACGGTTTGTAGCAGCGATCACCCTTCAAAAATAATTTTCCACCTTCGCGGCGGCACAACCTGCACACCGCATCTCTATATCTAGCCATAGTGTTTTCGCATTCGGCAAAAATGATCTTGGATTTTGGAACTTGGATCTCGGATCAAACCTGAAGACCACAAATCCGCTGCCAGGATCATTCTTGAGGAAAAAGTTTACAGGAAGCGATCAGCTTCCCTTCATCCTTTAGATAAAAGGATCGGAACCCCATGCTCCAATCCGAGATTCAAAATCTAAAATCCAAACTTCTCAGACGCGGCGGCGCTTAGGCGGCCTGCATCCGTTGTGCGGGATCGGCGTGGTATCGCGGATCGACGTAACGCGGATGCCCGCCTGGCTGATCGCACGTATCGCAGATTCACGGCCGCCGCCCGGCCCTTTGACACGGACCTCGGCTTCCCGCATTCCGGCTTCGACGGCCTTTCTGGCGACTTCGCTCGAAGCCTGCTGGGCCGCAAACGGTGTTCCCTTACGCGAACCGCGGAATCCGCGTGCTCCCGACGACGACTGTGCGATCAGATTCCCGTTCGCGTCCGTGATCGAGATCAGCGTGTTATTGAAAGACGCTGAAATGTGCACGATGCCGAAAGGAATATTCTTTCGTTCTTTTTTCTTAAAGGTCTTTTTGCCTTTTGCTGGTGCTTTTGCCATTTTTGCTCATTGTTCGTTGACCGTTGTTCGCTGAGTGCCGGAAGATCGGCGACGATCAACGAACCACGAACAACTATCAAAACTACTTCTTGCCCGGTGCCTTCTTCTTAGCGACTGCTGCTTTACGCGGCCCTTTTCTTGTCCTCGCGTTCGTGCTGGTTCGCTGTCCGCGCACCGGCAGGCTCCGTCTATGGCGAAGACCTCGATAACAGCCGATATCCATCAAACGCTTGATGTCCATCTGCACGCGCTTGCGAAGGTCGCCTTCGATCTCGCCCTGCTGGTCGAGAATCGTACGGATCTTGTTCAGTTCGTCTTCACTCAGATCCTTGATCCGCGCGTCGATGCTGATAGCGGCCTCATCCAAAATAGCCGTCGCACGCGACTTGCCGACGCCGTAAATGTACGTCAACCCAATTTGTGCCCTCTTGTTGGGCGGTAAATCAACTCCTGCTACGCGAGCCATATTTCTCCATTTGTGGCCCGAGGCTGCGGTGCTGAAATATCCCAGAACCGCATTTCCGGACCGTAAATTCTATCTATCCCTGCCGCTGCTTATGTTTCGGGTTATCACATATAACCCGCACAACGCCTTTTCGATGTATGATCTTGCATTTATCGCAGATCTTTTTTACTGAAGGACGAACTTTCATGATGCTTCTCTCTCGTGTCTATTTATAGCGATATGTGATTCGCCCGCGTCTAAGGTCATAAGGTGAAAGCTCCACCAGAACCTTGTCGCCAGGCAAAATGCGTATAAAATTCTTACGCATCTTACCGGAAATGTGGGCGAGCACCTCGTGCTCATTGCCGTCGACTGCTACTTTGAACATAGCGTTCGGCAGAGTTTCAAGCACTGTTGCTGTGACCTCAATCGCCTCTTCTTTCGACATAGCCCAAATGCCAACTCTACGAATAGTTGGACAAACCGTTAATGTTAATCTTTTCTTGCCAACATTTCAAGTCAAACCGCCGCTTTTTCCGCAATTTCTTTAAGCCCTTTCTTCTGCTCCTTCGTCAGCGTAAGGATCTCAGGCCCGTCAGGCGTAACCGCTATCGTATGCTCCGCATGTGCCGAGGCGGAACCGTCAAGCGTCACGACCGTCCATTTATCCGAAAGCGTACGAGTTTCGTGCGATCCCATGTTCAGCATCGGCTCGATCGCAAAGCAATATCCCGCCCGGATCCTCTCGCGTGTTCCCGGCCTGCCGTAATTCGGTATCTGCGGAGACTCATGCATCGAACGGCCGATGCCGTGGCCCGTATAATCGCGAACGATCCCGTAGCCGAATTTTTCAGCGTGCCCCTGGATCGCGGCGCCGATGTCGCCGACACGATTGTTCGGCCAACACTGCTCGATCCCGAGCATCAGGCATTCTTCCGTGACGCGGATCAACTGCGCAAGCTCGTCATCGATCTTTCCAACCGGGACCGTCGCGGCCGTATCGCCCACGAAACCGTTCAGCGTACAGGCCATGTCGAGCGAAATGATATCACCTTCGTTCAGCGGTGTGTCGTTCGAAAACCCGTGGACTATCGCATCATTCGGCGAAGCGCAGATCGCGAACGGGAAAGGAACCATCCCATGCGGCTTATAGCCAATAAAGGTCGGGATCGCTCCGGCGTCGCGCATCATTTTTTCCGCGGCGGCGTTCAGCTCCAAGGTCGTGACACCCGGTTTGACCATTGCGCGAAGGGTCTCTCGCACCTCGGCGATCAATTCGCCGACGGCACGCATTTTTTCGAGGTCCTTCTGTGATTTCGCAATGATCATTCTACTTCAAATCAGCCCATTTGCCTGCCTTCTACACTAGGCCAGCTTTTCGATCTCCCGGTAAATATCCTCTACGTCTCCGGTGCCGTCGACCTTTTCCAAGCGTCCGGTCCGCTCGTAATAGTCGATAAGCGGCATCGTGTTCGATTCGTATGTATCGAGACGGGTTCCCACGCTCGCCTCATTGTCATCGGCCCGGTGCGTCAATTCTGCATCCGGATGCTCGTCGCATACGTTGTCGTTCTTCGGAGGCTTTGAATAAATATTATATATTTCGCCGCATACCGGGCAGCTCCTGCGGCCGGTAAGCCGTCTGAGCAGTTCGTCTTTCGGGACATCTATCTCGATCGCCCGAATCTCGCGGTTCTGCTCTTTGGCAAGGTTTTCAAGCTGCTCAGCCTGCACCGCCGTTCGCGGATATCCGTCCAGAACGTATGTGCCGTCTATATCGCTCCGCGACGTCCGCTCCTTTACGATCTGATACGTGATATCGTCCGATATAAGTTTTCCGGACGCCATGATCGCCTGCACCTCTTGTGCCAGCGGGGTGTCGAGCGATCTCATCTCGCGAAACATATCGCCGGTCGAGATCTGGCGGATATTTTTCCTTTCCTGCAGCAGCCGCGCCTGCGTTCCCTTTCCCGCTCCGGGAGCTCCGATTAATACTATGATCTTGCTCATCGAGAAACCTTAACCACAGAGGACACAGCGGTCACAGAAAATGCGTTGACGCTCCGTGCTCTCTGTGTCCTCTGTGATGAAAAAGCTAACTTCTTCGCCCGCGAAGCTTCGACCCGGCGCCGAGGAATCCTTCGTAGTTCCTCATTACGAGCTGCGCCTCTATTTGGGCGACCGTATCCATCGCAACGCCGACAATGATCAGCAAGCTCGTGCCGCCAAAGAAGAACTGATATCCCAATCCGGTCGGGATCCAGCTCAGTCCGGGCGTCGAGCTGAGGAAATTATCAAGTGCCGTTCCGATGAAAGGCAGGCGTGCCACACGAAATCCGCTGAGCAGGACCTGCGGAGCGAACGCAACGAATGCAAGATATAGGGCACCAACGGCGGTAAGCCGCGTCAGGATACCGTTAAGATACTCTGCGGTCGGAGCACCGGGGCGAATGCCCGCGATGAATCCGCCGTGCTTCCTCAAGTTATCCGCGACCTCGTCCGTATTGAAAATGATCGTGATGTAAAAGAACGTGAACAGAACGATCAGCGAAATAAAGAACAGCTCGTAGAACGGATCGCCACCGTGGAACTGCTGGAAGAACGTATAGATCTGTGCCCAGGCCGAATTCGGTTCATTCGGGTCCGGCGGAAACGCCGAGAACAGCGTCTGCGGCATTGCCAATACCGACGAAGCGAAGATCACGGGGATAACGCCGCCCATGTTGATCTTCAACGGAAGGCTGGTTTCCTGTCCGCGAAACGTCTGGTTTCCCACACGCCGGCTGGCGTAGCTGATCGCGATATTGCGCCGTGCCGATTCGACATATACGATCAAAGCGATCAATCCGACCATCACCGCGATCAGGAACAGGACGCCAAGCGTCTGCATCGCGTCGCCTGCACGGACACGGTCAGATACCTGCATGACCGCGCTCGGCAGCCCGATGACGATACCGGCGAAGATCAGCAGCGAGATACCGTTTCCGATACCGCGTTCGGTGATCTGTTCACCGAGCCACATCACAAAGATCGTACCGGTCGTCAGAGTCACTACGATCATAAGCGTCGCGGCCCAGGTATCCGTGATGACCCCGTTTCGCGAAAGCCATGTCGCTACGAAAAATGTCTGAACCGCGCAGAGAACGACCGTCAAATATCGGGTCCACTGGTTCATTTTCTGCCGGCCGACTTCGCCTTCTTCCTGGATCTTCTTGACCGCGGGCGACAGCACCGGCATCAACTGCATAATGATGGACGCCGTAATGTATGGCGTCACACCGAGGGCTAGCACCGAGATCCTCTGAAAGTTCCCGCCCGAGAAAAGGTCCAGTACGCCGAGCAGCGTTCCGGCGACCTCGCCCCAAACCTGTTTGAGACGCGCGTCGTTGATTCCCGGTGACTGTATATGGGCCCCGAGCCGGTAAATGGCCAGCAGCCCCAGAGTGAAGAGAATGCGCCTCCGAAGTTCGGGGACCTTGAACATGTTTTGGATGGCGCTGAAAAACTTCTCCATAATTTTCCTTAACCGTTGAACGGTTGGCTCATGCCGCGGGCGTTTCCCGCTTTCGGTCTATGCTGCAGAATTCCGGCTTGATCCCGGCCGTCTATTCGGCGGGAGCCTCTTCCCTAACGATCGCGGTCGCGGTTCCGCCCGCCTTTTCGATCTTGTCCTTGGCGGTATTCGTGAACCGGTGTGCCGAGATCTTCAGCGCCTTGGTCACGTCTCCGTTGCCGAGGATCACAAGGTCATGCTTCGCCTTTTTGATCAGGCCGCGGCTGTGCAGGATCTCCGGCGTTACTTCATCGCCGGCGTTAAAGCTCGCCTCGATCTTTGCTAGGCTGATCTCGATCCACTGCTTCTTGAAGATGTTGGTAAATCCGCGTTTCGGCAAACGGCGCTGAAGCGGCATCTGTCCGCCCTCAAAACCCGGACGGCTGCTATAGCCCGAACGCGATTTCTGGCCTTTGTGGCCGCGTCCGGCAGTTTTGCCGAGACCGGAACCGGGCCCGCGTCCGACGCGCTTCTTCTTATGTGTCGAGCCTTTCGCCGGCTTCAGATTATTTAATGATAATGCCATAACTATGCTCAAGTTTCGTAGCTCCATATTCGCAGATGTTTCATCAACGAACAATGAACGACGGACTATTCTACAATTCTCAAAAGGTGCGGGATCTTTTCGACGATCCCTCTCATCGACGGGGTATCCTCACGCGTAACCTTCTGGTTAAGCTTCGTGATGCCGAGGCTCTTGACGATCGCTTTCTGCGTCTTCGGGTAACCGATGCTGCTGCGATAATACTGTATCGTGATCGTGCCGCCGCTTGCGTTTTCTGTTTTCTTTGCCATTTCTTTATTCTCGATCTTTGATTTCCGGCCTGCGGCTCTCCGAATCTAAATCCCGGTTCCGCAGGTCGACGATCGCAATTCGGAAACTATACCAATTCTTCGACCGCTTTTCCGCGAAGGCGTGCAACTTCCATCGGGTCCTTCATTCTAAGAAGGCCGTCGAACGTAGCACGAATAACGTTGTGCGGGTTGTTGCTTCCGAGGATCTTCGTCCTGACATTATGGACGCCAAGCGATTGCAGAACCGCACGCACCGCACCGCCCGCGATAACTCCCGTACCTTCGGCGGCCGGCTTGAGCAGAACGCGTCCTGCGCCGTATTCACCGATCATTTCGTGCGGAAGCGTGCCGTCAATAAGCGGAACGCGGATCAGGTTGTTCTTTGCCGCTTCGACCGCTTTTTTGATCGCGTTCGGTACTTCTTTGGCCTTGCCCGTTCCGAATCCGACGTGACCGGCTTCGTCACCGACGACCACCAGGGCCGCGAACGAAAGATTCTTACCGCCCTTTACGACCTTGGTCACGCGGTTGATCGAGATCA
>JAEZIT010000106.1 GCA_023436495.1 Acidobacteriota bacterium | reverse complement strand
GATAGACCTTCCGCTTAGCCTTGCCATTCTTATCGACACAAGCGCGTCACAGGAGAGGACGCTGCCCGACGAAAAACGGGCGGCGATGGCATTCGTGGAATCGGTCATAAGGCCGGCGAAGGACGAGGTTTCCGTAGTTTCATTCACGGGCGAATCGACGCTGGAGCAGGGAATGACGAACAATATGGTCCGTCTTCGCCGTGCCATCGACCGCGTTCAATTCGTACCGCCGTCGGGATACCTGGGCGCGGGCGTGCTGACGAACGGCGGCCGTGTGCCGGGGACTCCGCCAATTTCGGGAAGCAATCAGGCGATCGCGGGTTCGACCGCGATCTGGGATTCGATATGGATCACGGCGGACGAGGTACTCGGGCCCGCGCCGGAACGAACGCGCCGTGCGATCATTTTGCTGACGGACGGCGTCGACACGTCGAGCCGCAAAAAGCTTGACGAAGCGGTCCTGGCAGCGCAGAAGGCGGAAGCCATCATTTACGCGATCGGCATTGGCGACAGTTTTATAGACGGTGTCGATGAAGGCGCGTTGAAAAAGGTAACAGACCGAACGGGCGGCCGGGCATATTTCCCGCGTGACGAAGCCCAGCTTCGCGAAGCATTCAAACAGATCCAGGAAGAAATGCGTTCACAGTACCTGATCGCATACGAACCGACGAACGCGGCACGCGACGGATCATACCGGAAGATCGAGATACAGCTTGCAAACCCGGAATTGAAGAACCAGAAGCTGAAGCTGACGCATCGCGAAGGCTACTTCGCAAAGACCGACAAGAAATAAGTGAAGTCATTCTTCGGTGTCTTCGTTTTGTGAATTCTGTGTCTTCGTTTTGTGAATTCTGTGTCTACGGCCCTGAATATCAGGGAAATACCACAGAATTCACAGGTGGAGAAAAACGCACCGATCAATTTCGACTTTTCGGGCCGCCTCGTTTTGTTCCTCGTCCTGTGGCTTTACGCAAAACCGTCTCGATCTTCCAGCCGGGCTGGGCGTAATGATCGTTCACCTTAATGACGAGCCAATTCTCGTCGCCCGTCGCGGTTTTTACCAGCACGAACTCGCCGCGGAGCTTCAGGCCGAAGAATTCGAAAGTAAGCTTTCCCGCATCCAACTGTTTTCCGGGATCGGAGGGCGTTTCGTAATGGCCGTTGTCCCATATGCGGACCTCGCCGGCGCCATATTTTCCCTCATCGATCGTTCCTTCGAATTCGCCGTATGCCAGAGAATGATCGGGAACGGCAACAGCGAGCCGCTTGTCCTTCGGGTCCATCGAGAGGCCCTTCGGGACCGCCCACGAGCGGTAAACGCCGCCCACCTCTAACCGCAGGTCCCAGTGCAGCCGCGTCGCATGATGTTCGTGGAGCACAAAGCGCTTTCGCATGGATCGATTATAGGAACATCTGCCGCAAAGTTGAAAGAATCATTCGCCCGGGGTATTGAGCCACCATAGATTGCCGAACTTGTCTTCGAAACCGGCGGCGCGGCCGTAACCGCGATCGCCCGGTTCCTGAAGCGAACTGCTTCCCGTTTCGAGCGCTTTGCGGTAGGTCTCGTCCACCGCGTCGGTGACGACATAGACGCTGGACGCGGCCGGCTTCCATTCGTCGCTGGACTGTCCGAACATCACCGTGCCGCCATTAATACTGTATTCGCAGTGCATGGCGGAGCCGTCATCAGCGTTGACGCGGAGGATCTCCGCTGCGTCGAATACGACGGTCAGGAACGCGATGAACGCTTCGGCATCGCTAACGATAAAATACGGCATAACGGGCGAATAGTGATCGGGTATTGGCATTATTTTTTGCTCCTTGTGAATTGATATTAATGGTTAGGCAAACATCGCGTTGTAACGCCGCTGCATTTCTTCCGGTTCCACTTTTTCGATCTCGTGGCCCAGCATCCATTCATGTCCGAATGGATCGCGGATCGTGCAGGAGCGTTCGCCGTAGAATGCATCGGAAGCTTCGCGAACCATTACGGCCCCTAGTTCGACGGCGCGCGCCGCCATTTCATCGCAGTTATCGCAATGCAGGTGGATGAGCAGCCCGGACGCCCCGGGAGCCTGTGGGCCGAGCATTCCACATTCAGGATATTCGTCCGAAAGCATCAGAACGGACCCGCCGAGGTCGAGTTCGACGTGTCCGATCCTTCCTGTCGGTTCCGTAAGGCGAAATCGTTCGGCGGCCCCGAAGGCTTTCGTGTAAAATTCGACGGCCGCTTCGGCACTATTGACACGCAGGTACGGAAACATCTCGCGCACACGATTTTCTGTCGCAGAGTTATTTTGGTTCATTATTTAATTCCTCAATTCTCAGTATTAATTGGCTCGGCACCGGCGGCGGCCAACAGCGACGGCGGCGGTTTTGCGAGCTGCGTGAATTGTAACGGCTCGGCGCTCGGAGAAAATTGGAAAAATGCGACACGTTTGCGTATCAGAGATATTCTGAGCCTTCGGCCCGGCCGGAAAAGTAGATCTTCGGGCTGTAGCCTGAAAATTCCTTGAAGTCCGAAATAAAATGCGCCTGATCGTAATAACCACAATCGTAGGCAATGTCTGTGAGGGACTGCGGCGAGCCGAATTCCTTGAGCGCGGCCTGAAACCGGACGATCCTCGAGAACAGCTTAGGCGAGAAGCCGGAGAATTCTTTGAACTTTCGCTCGAATTGGCGTTTCGAAAGTCTGTAGCGGCCGGCAAGTTCGCCTACCGGTGTCATACCGCCCGCGGCGATGATCTGCGTAATGGAAGAACAGACAGACGGAAGGTCGCGCTTGTTCCGATCGATCTCAGCCAAAAGGAAATCGGAGAGGATCGCGGCCCGTTGGAAATTATCGTTGGCTAGCATAATGCGCTCTTCGAGTTCGCGGCCGCGGCGGCCGAGTAGCGAAATGATGTCGGCCATCTGGTCGGTCAGATCGTTTGCGGGGAAGGAAAAGACCTTCGGGATCGCGTATGGATAAAGATAGCAGCCGAAGATGCCGAAATTGCGGTCGACGACGAAGCGGGTAAAATTTCTGGTCTGTGCGTGTATCCCGGATGTGAATGAGCGTTCGATGCGATCCGCGAAGACCTGATCGAACACGCCGCGATAATGAAACACGAGCTCCGTACAGCCATCGGCGTAGCCGCGGTAAATATAGGGCTCGGCGGACGATGCCTCGCCTTCAAAAACCCAAAAACTGCGAACGTATTCGGCCAGTCTGGGCGGCGGCGGGATCGTGAAATACCTCATTCCGATGGATTATACACGCGGCGGGCTGCCGTGGGAAAATTAATCGGTCCAGCCCCACGGAGCTTCCGGTGTCTTGACCGTGTGTGAAAGGTCGAATTTTAGGCTGAAATACCGATCGGTACCGACACGGCGAAGGTTGTACGTAAAATGGCGGCCGGGCACGAGTTCGATCCACCAAACATTTGATGCAGCCGCGGAAATCAGGTCCGTCGTTTCCTGGTCGGCGGGGAACATCTGCAATGTAACGGAGCCGGAATTTGACGCTGTGCCGCCGTACATTGTTATCGCGTCAGGCTTGCCGTCCTCGTGCCGATGGTCGTGTTTCAGAGCAATGCGGCCGTCACTTTGCGTCAGCACCCACGTACGCGACCGGTCGTCGGCAACGAAGAACGGGATCCGGACCCGGCCGGGTTCACACGCGCGAACGTGCATTACGAGCGGCTTGCCCTTGAACGTCGTATCATCCGCCGGCGCGGCGGCCACGGTTCCGGCGAATGCCTTTCCGCAAAGCTTTTGCAGTTCTTTCCAGAATTCGGCTTGGCCTTGTTCGCGGACGGGCTGAGCCATGGCTGCGAGGGAAAGCGCAGCAACGCCCAGAAGCATATAAGCGGATCTTCGAATCATGTGCAGTGCGTGTAAATATCGTTTGATCAATAATCGAGCAGTTTCGCTTCGGTGACCTTGCCGTCTTTAAGCCTGATCAGCCAGATCGTGCTGTATTCGGAATCGTCGAGGTTTTTGAACAATTCCTTTTTCATGATCAGATTGGCTAGGCCGGGAATCGTATTGGAATGCCCGGCGACGACAAATCGTTTGGTCTTGCTTTTCATTATGTCGTCGACGAGCGCCGAAGGGTTTTTCGCGTCATAGGTTTGGATCTGTTTATGACGCTTTTTCGCAAGCGGCGTGATCGTGTCGCGCGTGCGTTTATAGTTCGTGGAATAAAACGCACCGGGCCTGTATTTCCCTATCTTCTCGCGAAGCCGTTCGGCACGCTGACGCCCTTCGGAATTCAGGTCGGGATCGTTCTGGTCGGCGGTTTCGGACACATCCTTTTCGGCATGGCGGACGAGGATGATGGTCTTTGTCGAGGATTGTGCGGCGGCAAAACAGGTTGCCGCTAATATTAAAGCGAAGGTGATAAATATGCGTTGGACGCGTCGGAATTCAGCTTTCATTTGAGCAGTTATCTAATTTCAACGATCTTGTGGCCCTCGGAAAGGAGTTGGATCGCCTGCGGCAAAGTGGAAGAGAGGATTCGAATCAGATTTTCATTCGAGGTATTGCCGCATGTTACCCAGATGATCTTTGGCGGAGGCCCCAAACGGTCAAGCAGCTCCGCGAAATCACTGTCCTTGGTCATAACAATGGCTTCGGCCTCTCGAGCGGCGGAAAAGATCGCATGATCTTCGGCGTCGCGCAGGCCGAGATCTCTTATAGCAACGCATTCAATAGAGAAGTGGCTTGTTATCCACGTCGCTATCGCCGGTGACAATTGAGCATCGATCCAGATCCTCATGCGGCGATCAGCACAGGGTGATTAATTCTATTCGAAGCGTACGTCAGGGCAGCCTGCAAATCTTCGGCTTCGAGGTCAGGCAACTCGACAAGGATCTGTTCGGCGCTTAAGCCCGCGGCGAACAGATCGAGTACGTCGCTGACCCGTATCCGCATTCCTCGAATGCAGGGATGTCCGCCGCATTGATTTGGATTAATCGTTATCCGGTCCAAAATGCTTTGCGTCATGGGGGCAATTATAACATAGACGCCGCGACGGTTTTCTAGACGAACATCTTCCCGGGATTAAGTATTCCCTTTGGGTCGAAGACCTTCTTGATGCCCTTCATGACCTCGAGCGTCGCGTTGTCGACGGCGTAATCCATGTATGCGGCCTTTACGTAGCCGATGCCGTGTTCGCCGGAGATGGTGCCGCCGAGTTCGACGGAGAGTTGGAACGTTTCGGCGACGCATTGGCGTGCGCGTGCGACCTCGTCGGGGTTTTCGCGGTCGACGACGAAGTTGACGTGGATGTTGCCGTCGCCGGCGTGGCCGAAATTCGCGACGAACGTATCGTATTTCTTGCCGATCTGTTCGATGCGGGCGACTAGCTCAGGCACCTTGGACCGCGGCACGACGACGTCTTCGTTGATCTTCAGCGTGCCGTATTTCATCAGGCTAGGCGAAATGGCGCGGCGAACGTCCCAGAGTTTGTCTTCCTCTTCTTTGCTCTGCGCGCGGATCACGTCAAAACCGCCGTTCTCGCCAATGATCCGCTCGATCGTTATGGCGTTCTTTTCGACCTCTTCTTTGGATCCGTCAACGGCGACGAGCAGAATGGCTTCGGCGTCTTTGGACAGGCCGAACGCGAAATTCTCCTCGACCGCTTCTACGCAGAATTTGTCGAGGACTTCCATCGCCATCGGGAGAAGGCCTTCCGGCGTAAACTTGGTCAACACCTTGCATGCGGCTTCCATTGAATGGAAATTGGCACGCACGGTCGATGTTGCTTCGGGCATCGGGAGCAACTTTAGCGTGGCCTCGGTAATTATCCCGAGCATTCCTTCCGAACCGCACATCAGGCCTGTCAGGTCAAAGCCGACGACGTTCTTAACGGTCTTTCCGCCGGTGCGGATAATGTCACCCGTCGCGGTCACAACCTCAAGCCCGAGGACGTGATGTTTGGTCACGCCATATTTCGGGGTGCGCATTCCACCTGCGTTTTCGGCGATGTTGCCGCCGATGAACGAATCTTTGTAGCTTGCCGGATCAGGCGCGAAGATCAGGCCGTACTCGGCGACCGCCTGCTGAACCTCGTAAGTGGTTAGCCCGGGCTGGCAGACGACGTAAAGGTCGTCGGCGCTGATCTCGATTATCTTCTTCATGCGGTCCGTACCGATCACGATGCCGCCGTCGACAGGGACCGCTCCGCCCGTGTAGCCAACGCCGCCGCCGCGGGCCGTGACGGGAAACACTTCTTCGTTAGCGAGCTTTAAGATCTCGACCATTTCGGCCGTCGATTCGGGAAAAACCACCGCCTCGGGCGGGAATTTTTCCTTGACCGCATCGGCCCCGTACGGTTCGACCCGGTCGGGATCGACCACCACGTTGTCAGCCCCGACGATCGCGCGGAGCCTGTCTAAAACTTCGGGCTTCGACGCATTCGTCGTTGCCCTGCCTTTTGAATCGAAATGGATCGATGAATAAACGTTGCTCATTACCGTTACTACTCACTTGCGGGAAAAATGTCTCTAGAAATCACCGGGAAGGCCGAAAAATTCGTACCGTGGCTGTCCGTTGGAACTCTGCAGAATGTACCACGTTTTGCCGCCGTTTTCCGCGCGCGTGACGGCGAGGTCGGTTTTGCCGTCGCCGTCGTAATCGCTAAGTTTGGGAAGGTCGGATGAAAGCCCCCAACGGACGACCCGGAGTTGCCCGTCGGAGCTCTGGCGGATATAAAAAACGCGCCCGCCGGCTTCGTTCCTGATCACGGAAATATCCTGGGCGCCGTCGCCGTCATAATCGGCGCGGCCGGTAAAGAATGCGTCGGAGCTCAGTCCCCAGGGGATCGCGACCCATTGGCCGGTGCTGCTGTATCGAATATGCCAGACGCGACTGCCGCTTTCGCTGCGCGCGATGGCAAGGTCGGTCTTTCCGTCGTTGTCGAAATCGTTCGGAGCGGGAACGTCGCCGGACTGGCCCCAATATTCGTACCTGTATGTCCCGGTCGAGCTTTCGATTATGTACCAAACGCCTGCGCGAAAGACCGCGATATCGAACGCGCCGTCGCCGTCATAATCGGCCGCTGCGAAGAAATCGCCGAGCGACGAACTTCCCCACTGAGTTTCCTCGAGCGCGCCGGTCGTGCTCTTGATGACTCGCCACAGCGCTTCCGAGGAATATCTGGCGGTCGAAAAATCGGAGATCCCGTCACCGTCGAAATCTACGGTAAGCGAAACCGAATCGCCCTGCTGCCCGAGCGGCTGTGCCAAAAGGCCGCCGTCGATGCTTCGCCGGGCATAGAACGTGCGGTCGCTCGTCCTGTAGACCTGCAGGTCTGTGCGGCCATCGCCGTCGTAATCATTGTAGGTGCCGTTCGCGAGCTTTGCCTGGCCGCGTATCTCGCCGTTTGGGAATGATGCCGAGGAAAAGTTCAGGTACCAACGGTTCGATCGCAGGTCGGCGATGTCGGCAGGGGTCAATCCGTTCAGGTTTGACGAGAACGCGCCGTTCGGCCCCGTGATCGGGATAGAGATGCGTGACGGTACGTTCTCTCCAACGCTGCCGCCGATATGCAGCGACATGCTCTGTGCACCGTTCAGC
>JAEZIT010000093.1 GCA_023436495.1 Acidobacteriota bacterium | reverse complement strand
GACCAGCGGTCCGCGATACATTAAGCGACGGACCAGCGGTCCGCGGTACATTAAGAGCCGGACCAGCGGTCCGCGGTACATTAAGAGACGGACCGGCGGTCCGCCGTACATTAAGAGACGGGCCGGCGGTGGGGCGTACATTGAGAGGCGGGCGGTTGGGCGAAATCTGGATTTCCCCTGCGTTTGCAACTATATACGGATAGCTCGGGTTTTACGGACAAATTCTTATTGGCAACACTGCCATGACTTTCGTTATAATCGATATATAAAGGAAAGTCGGCAGCGACACTTTTTCTATGTTCGAACGCTATACGGAACGATCTCGCCGCGTCATATTTTTTGCCCGCTATGAAGCGCTGCAATACGGTTCGCCGGTGATCTCTTCCGAACATCTCCTGCTAGGGCTGATCCGCGAAGACAAGACGATCCCGGCAAAATTTTTTCCATACAGGCATGACCTGACGGTTGACGGCGTGCGGCGCGAGGTCGAGGAGCGCATCGTCGTCCGCGAACGCATTCCGCAATCGCCGGACCTGCACCTTGCGTCGGAGACGAAGCGCATCCTGGTTTACGCAAACGACGAGAGCCGGCAGATGAAGAACCGCAGCGTCAATCCGGAGCACATACTGCTCGGGATACTGCGGCAGGACCGATCGATCGCGGCCGAGATATTGTTCAATTACGGCGTGCGGCCGCAGGACGTCCGCGAAGAGATATCGCGGCAGACCGGCATGCCGAAGCTGTTTCGTGAAACGGCGGAGACCTCGAAGACGCCGTGCCTGGTTGAATTTACGCGCGACCTGACGATGGACGCGGCGAACGGCAGGCTGGACCCGCTGGTCGGGCGCGATGCCGAGACCGAGCGGCTGATCGAGATATTGTGCCGCAGGACAAAGAACAACCCGGTGCTGATCGGCGAGGCCGGAGTCGGGAAAACGGCGATAATCGAGGGCCTTGCGCAGCGAATAGTCGATAAACGCGTCCCGAGTTTTCTCGAGGACAAGCGGATATTGGCGCTCGACCTGTCGCTGGTGGTCGCTGGCACGAAATACCGCGGGCAATTCGAAGAACGGCTTAAGCGGATAATGGCCGAGCTGAAGGAAAACAGCGAATTCATCGTATTTATCGACGAACTGCACACGCTGGTCGGCGCGGGTTCGGCGGAGGGCACGCTGGATGCGGCGAATATCCTGAAACCGGCGCTGTCGCGGGGCGAGATACAGTGCATCGGCGCGACGACGCCTTCAGAATACAGAAAAACGATCGAAAAGGACCGAGCGCTCGAACGCAGGTTCCAGTCGGTCAAGGTCGTGCCGCCGACCGAAGCCGAAGCGCTGAAGATAATCGAAGGCATCGTCGAACGCTACGAGGCTTTTCACCAGATCCGCTATACGAAAGAGGCGCTGCACGCCGCGGTCTATCAATCGAACCGCTATATTCCCGACAGATTTTTGCCGGACAAGGCGATCGACGTCCTGGACGAAGCGGGCGCGCGGGCAAAGCTTCGCTACCAGCAGGAGAACGGCGGAGAGCCTTCGTGGAAGGAAACGGTCGCGAATTGGAAACGCGTGGCGGCGAACGACGAACAGATCGTGACGTACGAGCTTGAATCGCTGGAGGATTCGTTCTTTGCGGTCGAGGTGACGCGTGACGACGTGGACGACGTGATATCGCGCTGGACGGGCGTGCCGGTCGCTTCGGTCAAGCTTGAAGAAGCGAAAAAGCTGTTGAGCATCGAGACGGAGCTGCACAAGCGGATCGTTTCGCAGCGGCCGGCGATATCGGCGCTTGCGCGTGCGATCAGGCGGTCGCGGGCGGGATTGAAAAATCCGGGCAAGCCGGTCGGATCGTTCCTTTTCCTGGGGCCGACGGGCGTCGGGAAAACGGAGGTCGCGCGGTCGCTGGCGGAATTTCTATTCGGGTCGGAACGGGCGCTTATCCGTTTCGACATGAGCGAATTCATGGAAAAACATGCGGCGGCAAAATTCATAGGATCGCCGCCGGGATACGTCGGGCACGAAGAAGGCGGACAGTTGACGGAAAAACTGCGCCGCGCGCCGTATTCGGTCGTGCTGTTCGACGAGGTGGAAAAGGCGCATCCGGACCTGTTCAACGTCCTGCTGCAGGTGTTCGAGGACGGCGTGCTGACGGACGCGGTCGGGCAAACGGTCGATTGCAAGCACGCGATATTTATAATGACGTCGAACATCGGCGCACGTGCGATACAGAAACGCGGGAACCTCGGGTTTCAGGCGAGCGGCGACGCATCGCGTGAGAAATTGGAGGAACAGGTGCTGTCGCAGGTCAAACAGACCTTCGCGCCGGAATTCATCAACCGTTTGGACGAGATAATAATCTTTGACGAGCTTTCGGACGTTGACCTGGCGGAGATCGTCGACCTGCAGGTCGGGAAGCTGAACGAGATACTGGCGGGCCGCGGAATGAGCGTTTCGCTGACGGATGAAGCGCGGTCGTGGCTGATCGAAAAGACCTGCGGCGACAGATCGTACGGAGCAAGGCCGCTGAAACGCGCGCTGCAGAAATATGTCGAGGACGAATTGTCGGAAGCCCTGATCCAGGGCGAAGTTTCCGAAGACAGCCGGCTGGAGATCTATATAGAAGACGGCAAACCGGCATTCAGGCCCGACCCAGCATATTTCAGCACGGCCCACCGTTAGGGCATAAGTCGCTGTTCTAATTTGCTTATAGTTGGGCAGTGCGACGTGGACAAATTGCTAGCTGCGATCATTATTTTCATGGTCGAATTTGGCTTGGATCAACAGCTAGCACCTCAGCCATCATAGATTTAACCATTAACTTTCGAACCTCATCACTTGCGTCGGTTCCTGGAAATACGTTCATAATGGTTCCGCTTCTCGAAAGAAGTAAAAATGACGGTACGACCAGAGTAGCGAACCCACTATGAGTTAGATTCGCATCAGGTTTCAACGCAAACGCGGGCGTGCTTGTTCCGAGCAACGTGCAGTAATCAACTAATCTTTCATGTTCGTTAATTAATGAAAAAGCAACGCAATTGAATCCAATTCCATTAGCCTCAGAAATATTCTTCACTTCACGGATCTGATCGATCGCAATCTCGCATGCAGGACAATCCGGATCCACAACAGCAATTACTGTGAGATTGTGCAGAGGTTTCGCAGAAAGCAGATTAGTATGTTGATCAGTTAATTGATCAAGTGGAAACTGCTGACCTATTAACGACTGGCCGCCATTTCGTTCGTCGATCCTCGCTAAAGAATATTCGTAGGTTGACTGATAACTCAGGAATTGCTTTCGAATAAAGCTGAACACTCCTGCAGCCGCCACCAGTGTCACCAAGCAGAATAGCGCACGGACTTTACTACTCATCGCATAAGAGGGCATGTCGATTGTTAAAGGGTATTCGTGGGCGAGCACTAACTCCAACGTTCAGATAAGTCGCCCACTATGAATGTACAAATAAACGGACTCTCAATACGGTTCACAACTTGTTAGCGGCGGGCAATTGGTGCCGCTGTAGTTGCAGACCCAGTAACTGTCTTTTGCCTCACTGGATCTTCGACATCCATTGATTAGGCAGCCCTGAGGGGCAGTAGGGCATTGCCAAGAGGCGGTAGCTTTCGGTGTTGCCAAGTCAGAAATGCCAGAAATACCTAAAAAGGCGCCAACTACCGTAGATAAAAGCATAAGCTTGTTCCACGTCAGAAAACGCTGTAAATTCCTAGTCATATTTTATCCTCCAGGTTTTAGGTTGGAACTGCGAACCTATCCTACTCTTCCTTGGTGTACTAGCGCAAGCAATTTTTGAGGAATCGTTACAATCGTTGAACCCCAACCGCTAGGCAATCTAGATCCTATTGGGAAAGATTGACTGTGGAATTTATTTTCTTGTTAGTTTTCTGTATAATTCGGAAGTTTGTACGGATTGGGGAAAAGCAACCAAGCAATTATTCGCTGAATCATAGATTGAGTATTCTTTTATGAAACTCTCGTGACGTTGCCGTACGGCCTTAGATGTGTCAATATCTTCAAACTTTTCACAATTGGGCGACATTATAATAGATTTATTATTTGCATTAAAATGGGCTACTTAAATACCTTTCGGGGCGGGATTCTGATTGTCTTTATATCTCTGTCGGCTCTAGTTGTTACGTCGGTGGCCGCTTACGGTGCGAAATTAACTAACGCTATTGAGAGCAAAAGTTTGTCGAATCAGCAACAGGTGGTTGAATCTGTTGACATACAGGGCAACCGGCGGTGGCGCGATGAAGACCTGCTTTATTATATTAAGACACGGGCAGGCGATATTTACGATCCGGCAGTTTTAGAGCGAGATCTAAAAGAACTTCTGACTTTTGGAGCCTTTGACAAAACGGCGACCCGCGTTCTGACGGAAGCGGGCGTGCGCGGCGGCGTCAACGTAATTTTCGAGGTGCGCGAGCTGCCGATCATCCGCGACCTGCAGTTCGAGGGCTTAAAGGCGGTCGAGGAATCCGAGGTGCTGAAGGCATTTCGCGAAAGACGTGCGGGCATTTCGAAAGAATCCGTTTACGATCCGGTAAAGGCGAGGAACGCGACGCGCATCCTGCGCGAGCTGCTGGCTTCGAAGGGCTACCCAAACGCTAAGGTGAGCGTCCGCGAGGAAGAAGTTTCCGCAACGTCGATCGCCGTTTATTTCGAGGTCGAACAGGGGAACCGTTCGAGGATCATCGATATCCAGTTCGAGGGGAACGAGCATTTCAGCGATGGGGAACTAAGAAACGCTCTGCAGCTTGTTAAAGAAACCGGGCTGATCTCGCGTTTTCAGGGCCAGGACATCCTTGACCTGCAGAAATTGCAGTACGACCTGCAGAAGAACGTCAAGGCCCACATGTTCTCGAAGGGATATTTCCAGGCTCGCATCGGCGAGCCGGTCATCGAGGGCCTCGGGGTAAAACGTACGGATTTCATTCCGCTGATCACGCTGCCGCTGCCGCTAATTTCTTCGAAGGACGACACGCTGCGGATCACGGTTCCCGTGACGGAAGGCAAGGTCTTCCGAGTGGGCGAGCTGAAGGTAGAAGGAAACTCGATATTTTCGGAGCAGCAGATCCTCGGGTACGTCGGATTGAAGACCGGCGAGATCGCCGACGGCAAGCGCCTGCAGGACGCGGTTTATGAGGACCTGAAGAAGGTTTACGGTTCGCAGGGTTTCGTGCAGTACAACGCGGAGTTCGATCCCGTATTCAAGGACAATCCCGCGAACCCGAACGAAGGCATCGTCGATATCACGATCACGATCGAAGAGGGCAAGCAGTTCTCGCTGCGGCGTTTGGAATTTACGGGAAACACATTTACGCGCGACCGCGTGCTTCGGCGCGAATTCCTGATCAACGAAGGCGACATCTATAACCAGAATTATCTTGAAATATCGGTCGCGCGTCTGAACCAGACGCAGTATTTCGACCCGATCGACAAGGACCAGGACGTCGAGATCCGCACGGATGACGAACAGGGCGACGTTGACCTGATCGTAAAGGTCAAGGAAAAAGGCCGCCAGCAGATATCGTTCAACGGCGGAATTTCTGGGCTGGGCGGTTCGTTCTTCGGATTGGAATATTCGACGAACAACCTTGCGGGCCGGGGCGAGATCTTGTCGGTCGCGTTCGGTGCGGGCAACAGGCAGCAGAGCCTGCAGCTTACATATCAAGAGCCGTATTTCCGCGACAGGCCGATATCGGTCGGATTTTCGGTATTTGCGAGCCGGTACAAATTCTTCGGCGAAGGCACGTTCCTGTCGTTGAACCAGGACCTGTTGGGCCAGGTGCTCGACCCGATCGGGCAATTCTCGACGGACGAGAAGAACCTGTTCACCCAGAGCACATACGGTGCGAACGTTTTTGCGACGGCGCCGCTGTCCGAGCTGTTCTTTAAGAAACGGGCGTTCACGCAATTCTCACGCCTCGGCCTGACATACCAATTTTCCGCGACGAGCATCACCGATCCGGAAGTGAACCGTTCGGGCGACCCGAACCAAATCATTCCGGTCATTTACGCACAGCCGAATATCATCACAAGCCGCATCGTCGGTTCGTTCGTTTACGATACACGCCAGCCGGCGGCAAACGGCATCGACACGCTTCGCGGCAGCCAGCTTTCGCTGTCGATGGGACTTGCGGGTCTGGGCGGCGACGTTCGCACGTATCAGCCGAGTGTGTCGTATTCGCGGTTCATCCCGATCCGACGCAAACGATCGAAGAACCCCGAAGTTTTTGCATTTCGCGTGTTGGCCGGAACGGTCGGAAGCTGGTCGATATCGGAGAATATCCGCAACGCGAATTCGATCGCGTTCGTCGGCGGCGTGCCGATCTACGAACGATATTTTCTCGGCAGCGAAAACGACATTCGCGGGTATAATTCGCGTGCCATCGGGCCGATCGCGCCGTTCGACACATATGTGACGTCGCGAAACGTGACCGTCAGCAGCAACGTATCCGGCGAAGCGACGGCATTCCCGGACATCGGTTCGCAGCTCTACAGCGACATACAGGCGATGGGAACGCTGACCGGAGCGGGCGGTTCGAACCCCGCGCTGTTTCAGAAGAATTTCAGATTCATCGGCGGCGACACGCAGCTGTTGGGAAATTTTGAGTATAGAATTCCCATCTTCGGGCCGGCGACGCTGGCCGTGTTCGCGGACGTGGGTTCCGTGTTCAACCTGCGAAACACAGGCACGCAGAACGTGAACAGCGAATTTCTCGAGGACGAGCGGTTCATCGGCGCCGGCAGCCTGACGCGTCTGGTGCTGGCAAATAACCCGCGGCTCGACACGGGATTAGGAGCGTTGTTCGTACAAAACGACCGCGTGCTGACGAGGGAAGATTTCCTCGAACGCTGCCGCCGTGACCCGCTATGCCCGTTCGTTCGGTTCCCGGCCGGCGTTCAGCCGCTGTACATACGCGGCGACGTTCAGCAGAATTCACTGCTCCGCGTCGACGACGCAGCGTTCAGCAAGCTCAGCGATTTTCGTTCGAGCGTCGGGTTGGAGCTTCGGGTACAGGTCCCGATCGTCAACGTGCCGTTCCGTCTTATTTATTACTACAACCCGAACGCGAAACTCGGGTTTACGGAAGAGCTGCCGGGAATTTTCCTTCCGGGCAAGCGAAACGGGTTCAGATTTACGGTCGGCCGGACGTTCTAACGGGGGCGTACAAGGCGGATCTGCAGGAGTTTAGAGAAAATTGACATTAAAATGTCGATAACGTACGATTGCTTTTCTTTGCTTTTTTCCAAAGAGCAAGCAACAAATACGCACAATTTTGTTTCAAAGGTATAGTCATCTTAAACCGACAATCCCTTGTTAGACGATTAAGGAGTATTACACACATAATGAGAAGATTTAGTTTTATTGCCGGAAGCATGATTTTGACGGCGCTTATGGCTGCTGCGGCCTTTGGACAAGCTGCTCCGGCAGGCAAGATCGGCTGGATCAACACGGGTGAATTCTCGGACGAAAAAGCCGGCATAACCCGTTTCACCAACGCGTACAAGACGCTCGGGACGGAATCAAAACCGCGCGAGACGGAATTGGTCACAATCCAGAACAAGATCAAGACGATCGCGGACGACCTGCAGAAAATGCAGAACGCGGGATCGGCCGTGCCGTTCGACGCTAAGGCCGCTTCGGCAAAGCAGGAAGAAGGCCAGCGTCTGCAGCGTGAATTCGAATTCAAGAAGAAAGAATATGACGCGTTCATCGAAAAGCGCGGCAATGAACTTGTCGGGCCGATCCAGGCGGACATCGTAAAGGCGCTGCAGGATTTCGCGAAGCAGAAAGGCTTTGCCGTTATTCTGGACATCGACAAGCTCGGTGCGGCCGGCGCGATCCTTGCGCTTGACCAGACGGCGGATGTCACCAAGGATTTCATCACCTTTTACAACGCACGCCCGGCGGGAACAGCAGCAGCGACACCGCGGTAAGCGATAAAATAAGTTCAGTTTCAAAAGTCAGTGGTCGGTCGAAGTTTTACTTCTGCTTGCTTCTGGCTTTTGATTTTTTATAATCCTTTTAATGACGATTCTGGATTCACGCGCCATTCAAGAGATACTGCCGCACCGCTATCCATTCCTGCTCGTTGACAAGATCATTGAGCTAGAGCCGCGTTCGCGGATAGTCGGCGTAAAACAGGTAACGATAAACGAGCAGTTTTTCGCGGGACATTTTCCGGGCGCGCCGGTGATGCCGGGCGTGCTGCAGATTGAGGCGCTCGCGCAGGTCGGGGCGATCCTTGCCTTGCGCGAATTTGAGGACCGCGACAGCAAGATACCGTTCTTCAGCGGCATCGACACGGCGCGGTTTCGACGTCCGGTGGTGCCGGGCGACACACTTATGCTAGAGGTAACGGCGATCCGGATCGGCAGCAAAGTGCAGAAAATGCGGGGAGTTGCCACCGTAGAAGGCCAGATCACTGCCGAGGCAGAGATCATGTGCGTGATAGGCAGCCTCGGGGACCTAAAATAAAAGGATATGGAACCGATAAGATTAACGACGCAGGAAGCGGCGCTTTACCTGGCGCTTATCAATTTAGGGGTCGGCGCGGTGCTCGGGCTAATTCCGTTGGTCACGGGATTTGTAAAAGGCAAGAAACGCCTCGGGTTTATCGGGCTGATCAGTGCGGCGGTCGGCGGTGCGATATTGGGCATTTTTCTCGCAATTCCGGCCGTCATACTATTCATGTACCTGATCCTGCGACGATCGCATCCCGGTGACCTCGGGGCAACGGACGACGCTCTCGCGGTCGATGCCGAAGCCGCGGAACACGACGCCGAGCAATAGTTTTACCCAATGGCCACATTCATACACGAGACCGCGATCGTCGGCCCGGAGGCGAAGATCGGTGATAATTGTTACGTCGGCCCGTTCTCGACCGTCGGTGACGAGGTTGAGCTAGGTGACGGTGTGCGGCTTGAATCGCACGTCGTCGTCGGCGGGCGCACGCGGATCGGCGATGAAACGCATGTGTTCCCGTTCGCATCGATCGGGCTGGCGCCGCAGGACCTGAAATACGGCGGCGAAGAGACGTCGACCGAGATCGGGAAAAGAAACCAGATTCGCGAGTTCGTCACGATCCACCGCGGAACGGCCGGCGGCGGCGGCGTGACGGTCATCGGCGACGGGAACCTGCTGATGGCGCAGGCGCACGTCGCGCACGATTGCCGCGTCGGGAACGAAGTGATCATGGCAAACGCCGCGACGCTTGCCGGCCACGTGGAGGTCGCGGACCGCGCAAATATCGGGGCGTATTCCGGCGTCCATCAATTCTGCCGCATCGGCGTCGAGGCCTTCGTCGGCGGTTATTCGGTCGTCGTCAAAGACGCGATGCCGTACGCGATCATTCAGGGGAACCACGCGAAATGTTTCGGGCTGAACCGCGTAGGTATGCGCCGGCGCGGCTATGCAAAGGAAACGATCGAGAAGCTGAATCACGCGTTCCATCTGTTGCTGTCGTCGAAGCTGAATACGACACAGGCCGTCGAGCAGATCCGAGCGGAGATAACGGACTGCAAAGAGGCCGATATTCTCGTTGATTTTATCGAAAGTTCGCAGCGCGGCGTCGTAAAATAGCATTTCCCGTCCGGCCAATATTCTCACCAGAGATCATGGAAGATAACGTTTTACAGGAATTTGGCAAGCGCGTGCAGCGCTGCTACGGGTGTTTTATCGCGTATCATCTCAAGGACATGTACCTCGGCGAAGACGTCACGTTCTTCTGCGAGAATTGTAAGGACGATACGATGTTCCATTTCGACGATTTTTCGAAATTGCTCGATCCGAAAAAGCTTCGCGAAGGCGAGGAAGATCACCATCATTAATGAAAAAGGTCACGCTCATTATCGAAAGTGCAGGCGAGAGCCGCCGTGCCGAACTCGGCGCGGAACTATCGATAGGGCGTACGCCGCAATCGGACCTGTTGCTGCCGGACCAGGGATTGTCGCGCGTTAACACGACCGTTTTCCGCGACGGCGACGACGTTCTGGTCGCGGATGAGAATTCGCTGAACGGGACGTTCGTCAACGGCCGCAAACTGTCGGGGCAGCCGGTGGTTCTGAACGACGGCGACGAGATAAAGATCGGGAGCGATACCCGGATTCGCGTCGAATTCGAGACGGAGCGGGACGCAATTGCGTTCGAGCCGCAGGCGGCGCCGGAAAGCGTTCCGGTGGAAAAGGCGGCGCCCGCTTCGACGGTTCCGGCGGCTTCGAACGGTGTCCCGATGCTGCTGATCGCCGCGGGAGCGTTGACGCTGCTTATCATCTTCGGCGGGCTTATCGCTTTCGTCATTGCATACAATTACGAGAGTTCTCCGCCCGGAAAGCCGGGACGGCCGACGCCGCAGATATCGAAAACTTCGCTGATACCGGTCCGCGTGATCGACCCGCTCGGCGGTGAGGACGAGGACGACCTCGACGACCTGATCGCGTCGTGGGAGACGGCGGAAGAAGAGATCAAGGCAGACACGGTAGCGGACGTGACGGTCGCGTCGGAGAATGCGGAAGAGGCCGAGCTGAATGTACCGGCGGCGCTGCTGGCGGACAGGCAGCGAAAGGCTTTGGAGGCGCGTGGCGGCGAGACAGGGATAAGGCCCGCGGGGCTTGACGTACCAAAGGAGCTGTTCGGCGACGGCGTGATCAAGCAAAAGGCGAAGCTTCGCGAAATGAAGGGCACAGGTTACCGCCAGCCGCTGGATTTTGCGGAGCTTGCGGAAAAGCGTCTGAGCCGGGAGCTGATCGAAATGCCGATGGCGACCGAAAGCTTTTACCTTGACGTAGGCGGCAGCGCCGGCGACGGGCCGTTCCAATCATTTTCGTTCATCGCGGGCGCGGCGGACATCGCGCCGGGAACGCCGAAGTTTCAGACGCTGTCACGCCTCGCCGCGGATTTTTCCGGACAGAAATACGACCTGAACAACCCGTCGCACCGCAAACAGATGCGGATGCGCCTGCTGCGTATGTTCAACCAGCGTGCGAAACCTATCCTGAAGGAACTGTCGGACGCTTACTATAAGAAATTCAATCGCCCGCTGCGCGTAACGTCGCTGACGCGTTCGATGGATTACCAGATCGGCCTGAACCGCAATAATCCGAATTCGTTCAAGGTGCGCGGCGAAGATTCGCTGCCGCCGCACACGTCGGGCTGCGCATTCGACCTCGCCCGCAAGCACATGACGGCCGAAGAGCAGAATTTCGTGATGCAGAAACTCGCCGAAATGGAACGCGCCGGAAAGCTAGACGCCCTTATCGAATACGGCGCGAACGCGTGCTTCCACGTTTTTATCTACGACGACGGAAACGCGCCGCGGATGTGATTCGACTCGATTCCTGCCTATTGTTAGACTATAAGCATGGTCGAAAAACAGACGTTCACAGGGCTTGCGAAGCGTCTGAGCCGGCTGCCGGCGGACAAGAGGCGGGCGGCGCTGGAGGCTAGCGCGGCGCTTGCGGGGGTGAGCCTGCGCGTGAGCCGTGAGTTTGTCGAGGCGGTGCCGCGGGCGGCGAAGGTGCTGTCGGCGGACGACCTGCGGCATTGGGCGGAGATGGGCAGGCGGCTTGCGATGGGCGATGCGGAGACCGGGGCGAGGTTTTTCGCGGCAGGCGTCGGAGGCCTGAAAAACGTGCCGGAGGCGGCGCGTGCAGCGGTGTTCCAGATTTGTACGCGGCAGTTGGTTCTGTCGAGTTCGGTGTCGCTGGAGACTTTCGAAATGATCCCGGGTCTGGCCGCGGCAGTCGGGGATGACGATCTGCTGACGGACATACTGCGCCTTGCGGCGGATGTGGCGGGGCGATCCGCAAAGCACAGCGCGGACCTGCTGCAGCGGACGCCGAAGGTCGCGGAGGCGCTGGGCGCCTTTGGCGCCGATAAGCGCGAGGTTTCGCGGGCGGTGACGGCGCTGGCCACGCAGTTCGCAAGCCGCACGGGCGGGATGACGGCGGACCTTTGGACGGCGATGCCCGAGGCACTGAGCGGCCTGTCGGCTGCGGGTGCGGTCCTGCTGATGCAGCGTGCGTCGGAATTTCTGGAATTCGGCGGCAGCGTGACACTGCATTTTGTGAGCGCCGGCAGCAAGGTGCTGCAGGGTTTTGAGGCCGTTTTCGACGATTGGTGCCGCGTGCTTCGCGTGATAGCGATGCACGGGAACGCGGTGCTGATCGCTTTTTTGCGGGTAACGCCGGGATTTCTGGCACAGCTAGGGCGAACGGCCGCGGACGACAGGACGGAAACGATCCGGAGCGTGCTGGCATTGACGGGCGAGATCGCGGAAACCGACGCCGAAAGCGCCCTGGCGGCATTTCGGTCGAGCGCGCAGGCGCTGAAAAAGGTTTCGCTGCCGCAATTTGAAGAATGGGTGCGCGACGGGATCGACGGCTCGGACACGACGAAGGCAAGGCGGAGCTATTTCGCGCTCGAAACTCGGCAATCGAACGAGCGTTTGCAGGAAGCGCGTGCGGGGCTGCCGCTCGAAAAGGTGCAGAACATCCTTCGTATCTACGTCGAAGGCCTGACGGGAAAAGAGGTGGAGATCGCGCCGCTGTCGGCGATGCCCGAGGAATCGCGGATCGGGGACGGCAAGACGATATATCTGCCGGCGGCGGTTTCGGAATTCGAGACGGACGAAATGGATTTTCGTTTGTATAAAGTGCTGGCGGCGCACGGCGCGGGGCAGATCGAATTTGGGACGTTCGAGCAGGACACAACGGAGCTAAAGGCGGCGTTCGCGGAGCTGTCGGACCTGTATGAAGCGACCGCAGATCAGATCGACGCTTTTTCGCTGGCCGGATATATCGAGGACGTGCGGACGGGCGAACGCGCAGTTCCCGGACAAGAAGAGAAGAAGCGGCGCAGGCGGCTGCCGAAGAATTCGGACTATAAAACGGTGCTGAAGGTGTTCCCGGAGCCGAGATTGGCGCGAAAGATATTCGGGACGATGGAGAACGCGCGGATCGACCGGCGGCTTCGGCAGACATATCGAGGGCTGCGGAAGGACCTCGACCTGATGCAGGAGTTCCTGCGTGAGAACAGGCCGTATATCTTCGACGTGCCGGCGAACCAGGTGCCGTTCGAATTGCTGTTCCAGATAACGATGTGCGGCGGGGCGACCGACGACGCGAGAAGGTTTTACGGCCAGGTCGTGTCCGAGATCGAATCCGTGATCGAGCGGTATTTTCACGCGGAGAGCAAACCGGGAGTTGCCGAAGCGATCATGGCGACGAGCCGCGTTTACACTCTGTTCCAGAACATAACGCCGGAACAGGTGCAGGAAACCGAATCGGATGAAAAGGAAGAGCAGGGCGAATTTGCATACGAAGACAAGGACGCCGCCGAGGCGGTCACCGAGGACCAGGTAAAACGCGAGGAAAAGCCGAAGAATGCACAGGACATCAGCGACCTGTTCAACGCCTGGAACAGCCTCGACGACGAAGGCGAGCCGGACGACCTGCAGGGTTCGGAAAGCTGGTCGCAGGCGGAAATGCCGGAGCAGCCGCTGGAGGCGGATGACCTGGCGTTCAGCTATGACGAATGGGACAGGGAATTGAACGATTACCGCGTCGGGTGGAGCCGCGTGATCGAAAAGAAGGTAAAACAGGGCGACCGGAATTTTGTCGAGCTCGCGCGGTCGCGGTACCGCGGCGTGATCTCTTCGATCCGTCATCAGTTCCAGCTGATGAAACCGGAAAACCTGACGCGGATAAACCGGGAACTGGATGGCGAGGATTACGACCTGAACGCGCTGGTGGATTTTGTGATCGACAGGCGGGCGGACGGGCATCAATCGGAGAATATCTACACCAAACGCCTGCGAAAACAGCGCGATGTGGCCGTTTCGATCCTGCTGGACCAGTCGTCATCGACGGCGCGGACGATAACGCGGAATCCGCTGCAGCCGTACACTTATCCCGGACGGCGGATAATCGAGATCGAGAAGGAAGGCCTGGTGCTGATGAGCGAAGCGCTCGAGGCGGTCGGGGATATCTATTCGATATACGGGTTTACGAGCGAAGGCCGGCGGAACGTTAAATTCTATGTCGTCAAGGATTTTGGCGAGAAATATTCCGAGGACACGGAACGGCGGATCGGCGGGATCACGTTCCAGAACAACACACGGTTAGGAGCGGCGATACGCCATGCCGCGGCGAAATTGCTGAAACAGGAATCGCGGACGAAATTGCTGATAATCCTGACCGACGGGCGTCCGTATGACCACGATTACGGCGATGCCCGCTATGCCCGCGAAGACGTCCGCGAAGCCCTCACGGAAGCGAAAACCAGCGGCATCACGCCGTTCTGCATAACGATCGACCGCGAATCGGAAAGCGAGCTCCGCGACCTTTACGGCGACGTAGGCTACACGATCATCGACGACGTGCTAAGTCTGCCGGAGCGAATGCCGAATATTTATAGGCGGTTGACGAGTTAATTCTCAAATTGTTGATCGAGTTCTTAACTGGTGTTACCCTGCGAGTCATCCGGCCAGCCCCTTTAACAGCACACCGACGACGTATGACAGCGAAGCCGCGAGAGCGCCGACGAGCAGCGTTTCCAGGCCGGAGCGAAGCCACGTGGCGGTTGACCAGCGGCTTTTGACCGATCCGATCACAAAGAAAGTAATGCCGGTAAGTATAGACGAGATCAGGAATGAGCGGCCGGCTTTCAACAGATAGGGCAGCAGCGGGACGAGGCCGCAGACGATGAACGCCGAAAACGTGCTGAGGCCGGCGATCCACGGCGAACGGACCTCGGCAGGCAAGCCGTATTCTTCGGTCAGCATGGTTTTGACCCAACGTTCCTTGTCGGACGTGATAAGTTCGACGGCGCGTTCGAGAGCTTCGCCCTCAAAGCCTTTGTCGCGATAGATCTGGCGGACCTCTTCGCGTTCGCCTTCGGGGGCGACCTCAATATGGCGGTATTCGATCTTTTCGAGGCGTTTGTAATCGTCATGTTCGGCGCGCGTGCCGAGAAAGTTGCTGGCCGCCATCGAGAAACCATCGGCAACAAGATTCGCGAAGCCGAGAATTAGAATGACGACGGCGGACAATTCCGCTCCCGCGACGCCCGATACGACGGCAAAAGTGGTCACGGCGCCGTCAATCCCGCCGTAGATCCAGTCTCGGACGTAATTATGGCGTGTAGAGGAGATACGCTCGGCGATGGCCTCAGCGGTGTGGTCGTGTTCGAGTCGGGACATGCCGGAATGTTAAAC
>JAEZIT010000052.1 GCA_023436495.1 Acidobacteriota bacterium | reverse complement strand
GTATCGAAAGCCGTTCGGGAACGCTCAGCGTCGACACCGAACCGCAAAAGGGAACGACATTCACGATCCGCCTGCCGCTGACCATATCGGCCGCCGCCGTGCGGCCCGACGAGCTACCGCTGCCCGAATCGGACTTGCCGCTGACGGCTCTGGTCGTCGACGACAGTGCCATCGTCCGGCACGCAACCTCGGGAATTTTGACTGAAGCAGGTTATAACGTGACCGAGGCAAAGGACGGCCTTGACGCTTTAGAAGTTCTGGAGAACGGACTTATCGATCCTGATGTGATCCTGACGGACATCGATATGCCCAAGGTGGATGGCTATGAGCTGCTTTCGACGATAAAAGGCGACCGTCGTTTTACGGATATTCCCGTGATCGTCGTCACGTCCAGGTCCGACGCCAAGCACAAGCAAAGAGCAGTCGATCTCGGGGCCGCAAGGTTCATCCCGAAACCCGCCAACGCCGACAAACTGCTTGACGATATCGCTCGCATCCTCAACAAACGCCCGCGCCGTACGTAAACTACTTCACCGGCGGCCTGCTCGGCCGCATCTCGACCTTGCTCGGCAGTGCCCGCGGGTCCATATTCAGCAGGTCCGAAACCGTCTGCGCAATGTCTTCGGGCTGAAGCTGCCACGCGTTCTGCTCGTTCGGCTCGTCGCCGCCGAAATACGTATTAACGCTGCCCGGACATATATAGCTAACCTTAATATTGTCCTGCCGGACCTCCTGCATCATCGCTTCGGAAAATCCATTAACGCCGAATTTCGACGCATTGTACGCCGCCATTCTCGGATGCGGGTTCTGGCCCGCCAACGACGAAATGTTGATGATATATCCGCCGCCGCGTTTTTTCATAAGCGGTATAGCGTAGTGGCAGGCATAAAATAACCCGAAAAGATTCGTCTCCAGCGTCTGCCGAAATTCATCGCCGGAAATTTCCTCCACTGTCTTGCCCATTATCCCGATCCCTGCGTTGTTGACGAGAATATCGACGCCCCCGAAGACACGCTCGCACTCCGCAAGCATCATTCGCACCTGGTCCTCGCTTCGCACGTCGCAAACCTCGCCGTCCGCGTCGCCCAATGCCGACAGTCTCCCGACTGCCGCCTTCAATTCTCCGCGGTCGCGCGCGCAGACAAATACCTTCGCCCCGTCACGGACAAGTCGTTCCGCGATCGCGTACCCGATTCCCTTTGTCCCGCCGGTCACAACGGCAACTTTTCCCTGCACGTCCATAAATTTTTATCTCCACAATTTCGGAGAATCTTTCTTTTCAAGTAACTTCCAGACGATCGTCACGCTTTCGTCCGGTACGTACCGGACGACTCTGAATACCGCCAGCACGTCCTTCCGCACATCAAAAGCAAATTCGTCGAAAGGAACGCTATCGACGACCCTGATCGATTCGGCCCGATACGCTATCGACCGCAGCAGGTATGTCGATCCTTCCCGCACCGCCGCCGAATCCCTGTAAACCATGTCGCCATCGCGAATGCCGCTTTCCAGCAGCCCGGCCAGCCCGGCGGCCTTTTCTATCTCCGCGGGCGCTTTAAATCCCGACATTGTCGCAAACACCGGATGTTCGCGTCCGATCTTATCCAATGACACATCGCCGATATCGGCGATGATGCCGTTCGTCAATTCTCCCCGCGAAGCTTCAAAACGCCTGCCGTCAAAATTAAGGTCGCCCAAATGCCGTAGCCAATGGCTCCCGATCCTGAATGAATAAGCGGAACCCGCGCCGGGCATGGAATATTTTTCGCAATGCGGGCTCACTACCGCAACAAAAACGTCCTTGCTGCATCCGCGGTCGGCAATAAGCTTTACGACCGCTAGGCCTTTCCCTGCCGCGGCCGCGCGAAGGTCCTCTTCCGCGGGAGCAAGCAGATCAGACTCCGCCTTTGTCGGCCGTCGGTAAAGCGGCCTGATCCTTGACGTGTAAACAGCAAAATCCGCGTTCGGATCGACCCTTTTCGGCAGTTTGTCCAGGTTCCTAAGCCGATCGACGGACTGGTTGAACGCTTCGACGCGTGCCCGCCGCTGTTCACCCTCGATGTCCCTCGCCGGTCCAGCCTGTGCCGCCGCGATTGCCGCAAATATCAGTAAAATCGCCAGAAGAAAGATAAAACTTTTCATCTCGGCCTCCTTTACGAGCCGTGCTCGTACCATCACTTACCGGGTTCCCGCCACAAAACTACTTGCTCCGTCGCTGCGTTTCTTTTCGTCCTTTTCTTCGGTATCGATCTTTGGCGACTCCGTTTCCGACAACCGCTGCCATACGATCGTCACACTTCCATCCGTGTCGATATCTACAACGCGAAACGCCGCGATCACGTCACGGCGGCGGTCGAAATCCATCTCGTTATACGGAACGCCGCCCAGGGCCTTTTTCACTTTTCCCCGATACCCGATCGCGCGCATGAGGTATGTCGTGTTCACCGCCGGCTCCGCCGAGACTTTCAGCATCACATCGCCTTGGAAGTCACCTGTTTCGAACCGCTTCGCGATCGCTTCGACCTCCGATGCATCCACTGCCGCCTTTACCGAAGCGAGCGCCGCTGCCGCCGGCGTAGCAAGCGTCACTGATTCGATCGGAACATCACCGAGTTCCGCGAACAATCCATTCATCAAAACACCCGTCGTCCGCAGCCTTCCTTCCGTCAGCGTCAGGTCTGCCAGGTGCCTGATACGATAATTCTTCGTCCTGAATGAGAAGGACCCGGCGCCGCCGGGCATCGTCAATTTCAAACAGCGCTCGTCCGCCGAAACGACCTGTGCGGCCTTGGCACATTCAAAATTTACTAACTTGAATATTCCTGTGTCCGGGCGTGAAAGGAATTGCGAATATTTCTTTTGGAATTCAGGCCGCACGGACACGGCGGCAAGTTCCTGTTTCGTAGGCTTTCGGTAAATGACGTCGGTCAACTCTTTCAGCCTCGCCAGTTGGTCGACCGTCTGCGTCTCATCCCAATCCGGATTGTTCTCGCGTACCCGTCGCTCAGGGTCTCTCTGCGGCATCGGGGCCGCAGGCGTTCCGGTCCTGTTCGGCTCCGGCGTCGGCGTCGGCCGCTGGGCAAATTCGGCAATACCTGCCGATCCGATCATCACAACAATCGCGATTATTCGCCCAACCATATTTTCGCTCCTATAATTTCTGTTTGAGCACCTCGTTCACGACCTTCGGATTTGCCTTTCCACCCGAAGCCTTCATAACCTGCCCAACGAAAAAGCCGAACAGCTTCTCGTTTCCGCCGCGATACGAATCGACGTTTTGCTGATTACTGGCAATTACGTCGTCAACGATCTTCTCGATCGCTCCGGTGTCCGAAACTTGTTCGAAACCTTTCTCGCTTATCACTTCTGCGGCAGATCTTCCCGTCGCAAACATTTCCACGAGCACTTCTTTGCCCTGGTTATTATTGATCTTTCCGGATTCGACCGTCTTCAGTAATTCTGCAAGCCCTTCCGCCGTTACGGGACTTTCAGCGGCTGTCTTCCCCGAATTGTTCAGTTCGCGCGTCAGCTCTCCCAGGATCCAGTTTGCCGTCAGCTTCGCATTCCCCGTCGCCTTCGCCGCCTTTTCGAAAAATTCCGCCAACGATTTATCGCCGACCATTTGCGAAGCGTCTGCGAATCCTAATCCGTAAGTCTCCATGAACCTCTGGTGCATTGCATCCGGCAGTTCCGGCATCTCACGCTTTACACCTTCGATAAATTCGGCCGAGATCGCCAGCGGCTGCAGGTCCGGTTCCGGAAAATATCTGTAATCGTGCGCGTCTTCTTTCGAACGCATGACTCGCGTCTGGTTGTTCTTCTCGTCCCACAGGCGTGTTTCCTGATGAACGTATTCGCCCTTCTCGTGCGCCTCTATCTGGCGTTCGATCTCGTATTCGATCGCCTTCTGCATGAACCTCACGGAGTTAAGGTTTTTCAACTCGACCTTATTGTTGAAACCCGTCTCGCCAACCTTTCGGACCGAAACGTTCGCCTCGCAGCGAAGGTTTCCCTTCTCCATGTCGGCGTCGCTTGCCCCGACCCACTGCAGCGCGCGCCTCACGTGATTCACATAATCGTACGCTTGCCACGATGTGCGAAAATCCGGCGACGTCACTATTTCGCCGAGCGGTGTGCCTGCACGGTTCAGGTCTATGTACGAATATTTGTCCGTGTCCGGCAGCCCTTCGTGCACGTTCTTTCCGGCGTCTTCTTCGAGGTGCATTCGCTGAATATGCACGGTCATCGGCTTCCATTCCGCAGCGCGGCCGTGTTCGTCGCGTTCCGACGTCAAGATCGTCAGGTGCCCGTTCGCCGAGAACGGTTTGTCATACTGCGAAATCTGATATCCCTTCGGCAAGTCGGGATAGAAATAATTCTTCCTGGAAAACACCGACGTTTCCTGTATCTCCAATCCCAGCGCAAGCGCCGCCCGCGCACCCAATTCGACCACGCGGTCATTCAACACAGGCAGCGCGCCCGGCAATCCCAGGCACACCGGGCATGTGTTCGAATTCGGTTCCCCGCCGAATTCCACGCTGCATCCGCAGAAGATCTTAGTCTCCGTCGCAAGCTGCGCGTGGATCTCCATTCCGATTACTGCTTCCCAACCGTTTTTCATCTTTTGAAAGTATAATGACGCGAATCATCAATATGATAATCCGCGCCTCGTATAAATACAAAAGATTCTGCGTCTATAGGTTACCGCGGCCTCGATAACCGATGTCCGCTGCCGATGCGTCCGCGTACGCCGCCGGTCCCGAAAATTATCCGGCTCCGCCCGCGATTATTGAATCGAATGTTCGGCTGCGGCAGCGGCCTGGGCCAAAATTGCCCGCCCGCGTAATACCCGCTTTGTCCGAAACTGCCGAAAGATCCGCCGCGCCTCCGCCCGCGAAAACCATCGCCGAATCCGCCGCCATACGAAAATCCGATACCGCCCGCATAGGGAGCATATCCCGCCATTCCCGGATCGTAATACATCCCGCGTGATTCATTTGCCAGCCGTGCCCTATCCAGCGCAAGCTTTTCACGCTCGAGCCTGTTTTCCCGCAGTTTTTCCGCGAGTGCTTCATTATCCACGCGGTCCTGTTCCCGCTGCCGGTCGAGCTCTTCCGGCGAAGGAAATCCCCAGCGTTCGTAATTGTCGCGGTATTCCTGCTCGGCCTGTAGCCTCTTCTGCCTGAATTTCTCAAGGTCGGCGTTGGTCACTGTCCGCACCTGCGCCGGTACCGTTGCGGCGAACAGTCCTAACATTAAGATAAACATCATCTTATTCTTCATGATATACACCTCGATTGCCCGATTCTACCACGAAAAATACTGCGGCTTTAGTATTCCGCCATTCACTTGCACAAATTCGTCAAAACCCGAAACTCAATCCGATACGACCGTTCCTGCCGAACGTCCTGAATCCGTTCTCGAAATACTCCTGATCGAACAGATTTTCGGCCGTACCGAACACCCTCAGGCTCATCCGCTCGCCTTTTATGGGGAAAGTATACCCTGCCGTCACATCCGCCCGCCTCATCCCGCCAAAGCGGTAAACATACGTCGAGAACGACGAATTGCTGAATATCGGCGCAAGATATGAGCTCGTCGCCGTCACGTCCAGATTTATCCAGAACCGCTCGAACGTCTGCGTCGCCACCGCCGTGAATTGATGATCGGCAATACCGAGGCTGTCGATCACGCCGCTGCCCGTCACCTGCGGCTCGCGTTGATCGCTGTTGGTAAACGTATATGACACAAAGACTTCCGTGCCCGACGAAGGCCGCACGCGTCCGCTGAATTCCGCACCGCGCGCGATCCCGCCGTTCTGGTTCAGATAACCGCCGAACGGCCGCTGCGTCCCGCCGATGGGCGGCACGACGTTCCCAAATCCGATCGTATCGATCAATTTTGTATAAAAATAAACCGCCGACAATCTCGCTTTATCGCCGAAGATATTCTGCTCGATCCCTGCGTCGAATGCCGCCGAACGCTCCGGCTTCAGTGACGGATCTCCCAGCGCTATAAAGCTCGGCGTTCCGAAGCTGCTGTAAAACGTCCCGAACCGCTCGTACAGCGACGGCACGCGATAGCCGCTGCCCGCATGCGCCCGCAATTTCGTTCCCGTGCTGCGGAAAAAATACGACGCCGAACCGTCGAAAGTGTAAGCCGCCGGCGGGTCTTCCAACGCAACGCCCGAATACGGCGCGTTCGACAGGCTGAATTTAGCATCACCGAGCCCAAAAAACTGCGCCCTGAAACCGCCTGCCAATTGCAGCCGCCCGTCCATCAGACCGATCAGGTCTTGCGCATAAAGCGTATGGCTCGACTGATACGCACGCGTAAAGAAGTTCCCGGCACCGTCCGGTGTAAACCCTTTATTCCCAAACTTTTCATGCTCGAATTCATAACCCGCCGTGATGCGGTTCACCGAATTCGGCGTCCACTCGAAATGAGCGTTCGCCGTCTGTATCAGCCCGTCGAAAATGCTCGTCGAATCGCTCTGAAATCCGCTTCCGAGAGATCCGTTAGTATTCTTTCGCGAACTCTTCAGCCCGGAATAATAAGCCTGAAACACAAGGTCCGAGCTGATCACGTGATTAAAAACGAATTGTCCGTTGAACAGCTTTGAACGCTGCGCGTTATCGGGATCGTTAACGTCCGTCACGAAATTCACGCCCTGCTGAGCATCGATCACACCAAAATTCGATGCCGGCAGATCGCCGAGAGTGTCCGGATCGGAATTTAACCGCACGTACGCGTCTGTCACAAAGAATCTGCCCGAAAAGTTGGATCGCGTCCACGGAGAAAGCTCGACACGGCCCTGAAAATTCGTATTATGCGCGTCGTCCTCGCCGTCGATCCCCTTCGTATAGACGGTCCGCGACGCCCCGAAGTTAAAGCCGAATTTCCCGTCCTTTGTTCCGTCCGAAAGATTTCCGCGAAATCGCCTGAGGCCGTATCCGCCAAACGCGCCGGAAACTTGCCCGTGCATTCCTGGCTGCGGTTCCGGCGTCCTAAGGTCGATCGTCCCGCCGATCGCGTTCGTGCCGTAAAGCGACGAACCCGAACCACGCAGCACCTCGACCTTCGACACGCTCGTCAGCGTCAGGTCGCTCAAAAACGGGGTCGCGTCACCGGTTATCGATGAAGCGTCGCGCATTCGAATGCCGTCGATCAGCATCGCCGTGTCCTGGTTCCGCAGGCCCCGCGTTTTTATCGACGCCGTCCGCCCGAACCCGCCCAATTGCTGCACCCGAAATCCCGGTATCGTCCGCAGGCTCTCCGTCAAACTAAAATCCGCGCGCTCGCGCATTTCCTGCCCGCCGATCACGTCCACCGATTTGGAAACCTGTTCGACGGGCTGCTCAGCATCCGCCGAAATATTCACCGTCTCGCGTATCGCGCCGGCCTCCGTCAATTGCAGTTCGAACCGCTCGTGTTTACCTACTCTTACCGCGACCTCCGCAGATGCCGCGATCTCTTTCCCATCGCGGATCGCCGTCGCCTTCAGGACATAGTTGCCCGGTGCCGCGTAAAATCCAAACGTCCCCTCCGCATTTGAAGCAGCCTTGTATTTCGGCTCGGTTTCACCCGCCCGCGTCAGCGTGACCACCGCTCCCTCCACCGCCGCTCCGCCGAACGTCACGGTCCCGCTCACCGAATACCCATTTTGCGCCGCCGCTCCCGCGACCGCTGTAAATACGATTATAAAAACCAATAAAATTCTCATTTCTTTAATTCGCAATTCTAAATTCGCAATTCGTAATTCATTCAAACAAAGGAATTACGACCGATCTGCCGCGAAAGCGTTCCAGCAGCACCTCAACGCCAAAAACCTCTCTTATATTCGTCTCCGTCAAAACTTCCGCCGGCGTGCCGCACGCGTAAACGCGCCCGTCCTTTAGCATCACGATCTTGTCCGCGAATTCTGATGCCAGGTTCAGGTCGTGCGTGATCACCATCGCGGCGTAGCCGGTCGTTCGGCACCGCCCGCGCACCAGCCTGAACATCAACGCCTGATGCGCCAGGTCAAGGTTCGCGGTCGGCTCGTCCAGCAGCAGTATTTCCGCCTCGGTCGCCAAAGCGCGTGCCAAAACGACACGCTGCCGCTCGCCGCCCGACAGTTCGTTCATCAGCCGTCCCGCGTAACTCTCCAATTCGCATTCCCGCAGCGCCTTGCACGCCATATCAACGTCCGCATCCGACTCCCAACCGAACGCGCCGCCGCGAGCAAATCTTCCGCCCAGTACGTATTCCTCAACCGTCACGGGAAACTTCGTCTCGTTCTCCTGCGCCACGACCGCGATCCTCCTGGCCGCTTCCCGCCTGGAGTATTCCGACAACGGCCGTCCGCCCAGCAAAACCTCTCCGGCCGCCGGCTCGACCGCTCCGTTCAGGGCCTTGATCAATGTCGTTTTCCCGGCGCCGTTAGCGCCAAGCAATGCCACGACCTCGCCCGCCGCGAGTTCCGCCGAAACGCCCCGCAAAACCTCGCGCCCATCATATCTGATCGTGATCCCGTCAGCCGTCAACATAGTTCAACGCCAAGTGTTTGAGATAGCCTCGATACTGTCTATCTCCTTCCTCTCCTTCCTCTCCTTCATCCCTGTAAATTCATCCCTGCCGGCTCAGCTTCGCCGCAGCAGATAAATAAACATCGGAGCTCCTATCAGCGCCGTGATCGCTCCGACCGGCAATTCCCTCGGCGCTATCGCCGTCCTCGCTATCGTGTCCGCCAGCACGACGAAGACCGCTCCGGCCGCCGCCGAGAACGGTATGACAAGCCGGTTATCGCTGCCCACTGCCATTCGCACCAGGTGAGGCACGATCAGCCCCACGTATCCGACCGACCCGCTCGCCGCGACCGCCGTCCCGACCAGTGCGCTCGCCGTCGCGAATACGATCAGCCGCACCCGCCCGACCTCGACCCCGAAATCGAAAGCATCCCGCTCGCCGATCATCATCAGGTTTAACGCACGCGCCTGCGACGCCAGCAGTACCGTCCCCAAAACCGCCATCACCAGCACCGGATAAAAGCTCGCCGGCCCCGCCGCCGACAGGTCGCCCAGCAACCAGAACGTAAAACTCCGCAGCCGCGCCGCGTCCAGCAGCGTCGTCAGCATCACGATCACCGACGACAGCAGCGTTGTCACGATCACGCCGGACAGTACCAGCCGCTCGACATTCATACCCGCACGCCCGCGGGCCATCTGGTAAACGACGAACGTCGCGGCCGCCGCTCCCGCAAACGCCAGCACCGGCCGCGCAAACGCGAAGTTCTCGAAAACCACGAACGCCGCCATCGTCCCCAACGCAGCTCCGTTCGAAACTCCCAACAAATACGGCTCAGCCAGCGGATTTCTCAGCAGCGGCTGCAGGCCCGCGCCCGCCGCCGCCAGGCTTGCGCCGACACACGCCGCCAGCAGAACACGCGGCAGCCTGATATCGAACAAGATCGCCCGCTCGGTCTCGCTCATACCCGACATCGGCAGCCGCTCGCTCCCCAAAAGCGCGCCGGTAACCACCGCCGCCCCCAGCGCCCCGATCAAGGCCAGGCCAATTTTCAGCCGTCTATCCAAATTAAGTTTCCCTATTTAATTGCCTCGAGCTTTCCTATTTAAATTGCCCCTGGCTTAAGCTCGTAGCTCACCCATGCACAAATCTCGGCCTTAGCCGAATTATTCCATTAACACGGTCAACCTCTTGGCTTTAGCCCAAATTGGTCCAAAGAAAATGAAGTTCATACCGCTCCCAAGAATCTTCTTCTCCCCTAATTCCCAACAACCTCAGCGATCTCCTCCAGCGCATCCACTGACCTCGGCCCAGGCCGCGAGATTATGTCCGGATCGATCCGATAAACTGCACCGTGGCGCACCGCTTGCGATCTGTCGAAAACGACATTCGGTACTCTGTTATCGTCGCTGTCCGACAAGATGATCACTTCCGGGTCGAGAGCCATCGCCGTCTCCTTGCTCAATTTCGGATAGCCCGTCGGCACGTCCTTAGTCACCGATTCGCCGCCCGCCGCCGCGATCAACTCCGTCAAGAAAGAATCCCTGCCGATCGTAAAAAGCGGCTCGTTCGATATCTGTAGAAATACGCGTTTCGGCTTTGACGCCGCCGCGCGCTGCTTCACCGCCGCGACCCGTTCCCGAAGCCCATTCACCAACCGTCCGGCCTCGTCCGCCGTCCCAAAAATCTCCCCGAGCCGCAAAATGTTCCTGAAAACGTCATCCAGCGACCCCGAATCCATCACGTAAACTGCGATCCCGCGCTCGTCCAGCGTTCGCATGAATGATTCGAGCTGCGATGCCGTCGAAACAAAGACCACTTGAGGCTGTAGTGCAATGATCGCCTCGAGATTCGGCGTTTGGGTGTCGCCGATCTTCTGGATCGACTTCGCCTGCTCCGGAAAATCACAGTAAGTTGTCACGCCCACCAACCGCCCGCCGGCGCCAACGGCAAAAATGTTCTCCGTCAAACTCGGCGCCAAGGAAACGGCGCGTTCCACCCGCTCCGGCAAACGCACCTCACGCCCCAGATCATCCGTAAACACGCGCCCGGCCGCCGCACGATCCGTCCTCAAGCCCTGCCCGCATCCCGCCGCCAACGTCACCAATGCCAGCAAAACCACCACCGCGCCGAACCGCATCATTTTCCCAAAAGCCTTCCCCAAGATCTTCTCTTCTTCCTTCTTTTTTCTTATTTCTTCGTTCGTGATTAGATCTCTCCTTCTCGTCTTTTTCAGTGTCTTCGTTCTACGGCTTCTGTGTTCCGGTCGTCGTCTTTATTTCTTCCGTCGATACATCTCGTTCTGATGTCTTCCCCGATCCAAAATAAAAACGCCCTGTTTCTCTCGTTTATCCAAGAAAAACAGGGCGTCCAAATGCCGTGTTCGCCTCGGATGTTTTTACGCGAAACATCGTATGGGCAAAATGCTTCCGCGGCAGCTTCCCGACTTTTACGGTGACGCGATCGTGCGAGATTTTCACTCGGCTTCCCTACCTGCGGCGCATTTACATTGAAAAAGATCTGTCGAAGCGTGATTATTACCCCTTGTCCGCATATTGTCAAAACTGCTGTCGTTGGCAATTACTGGAACCGTGCCTAAATTCCGACTATCCAATAAGCAATCCTATGAAACGCCCAGCAATTTCCGTTTTTCGCCTATCGTTCTGCATCCTCATCGCGGCCGCCGCCGTTCTTGCCGGCCCGGTGCTGCTCGATACGTCGTTCAACACGTCCGGCTATCGCATCGATAAGGTCGGCACAGCCGCGCAGGGTTCGACAGGCGAAGACATCGCCGTCCAGCCCGACGGGAAGATAGTCATTTCCGGTTCGACCGTTGACGGCGCCGGCCCGCAGCAGTTCGCTCTCGCGCGCCTGAACCCGAACGGCAGCTACGACACGACATTCGGCGGCACCGGAAAGGTCGTACCTTCCATCGGCTTTTTCGTGAACGGTACTTCTCTCCTAATCCAACCCGACGGCAGGATAATTCAGGCTGGATTTCTCTTTAACGGCACGACAAACTCTAACGACTTTGCCGCCGCACGCTATTTGCCAAACGGTACGCTCGACAATTCTTTCGACGGCAACGGCCTTGTGACGACGAACCGGACCGCGGCGTCCGACGATAAAAGTTACGGCGCGTTTCTGCAGCCGGACGGCAAGTTGATCCTCGTCGGCACGACCGCCGCCGACACTGCTGCCGCGACCGACATCCTGATCGTTCGTTATAATTCCGACGGCTCGCTCGACGGCACATTCGCCGGAGCCGGCGTATTGACCGTTTCGTTCCCCGATTTTTCTGAAGGCGCCAACGCCGTCACGGTCCAGCCCGACGGCAAGATCCTGATGGCAGGCTATCTGTCCGCCGGCGCGACCGGCCGCGATGGCCTGCTCGTCCGCCTCAACGCGAACGGCACCGTCGACGGCGGCTTCGGCTCGGGCGGCGTAGTTATAACGCCGATCACACTTGGCAACGACGAGTTCCTGTCCATAAAGGTCGGCACCGACGGTTCGATCTTTGCCGGAGCGCTCACGCCGTCGGGCGGCGCGGTCCTAAAATACAATTCCGCCGGCACGCCCGACGCCGCGTTCGGTACTGACGGCATCGCCGCCATTTCCTCCGCCGCGCGGGAGATCGTCCTGATGCCCGACGGCAAGATCGTTGCGGGCGGCCTGACCGTCACGCGGCTCAACACGAACGGCTCGCCCGACACGGCCTTTAACAACACGGGCACCTATTCCGCTCCGACAGTTTCGGGTTATTACTGCAGCGGCCGCGACATCGCTCTGCAGGCGGATTCGCGCCTGCTTCTGCTCGGCACCTGTGCGAGCAGCACAATGCCGCAGGTCTATAATTTCGGCGTGTTCCGTGTTGCCGAATCGGCACCGCGAAGCTATCTAGATTTTGACGGCGACTCCAAAACAGACTTCGGAATATTCCGGCCCGGACCGGGTGAATGGTGGTACCTGCGAAGCACCGACGGCACAGCACGCGCCGCGCAATTCGGCGCCGCTGGCGATGTGATCGTCCCTGGCGATTACACAGGTGATGGCAAGGCGGACATGGCGACCTGGAGGCCTTCGACCGGGCAGTGGTTCGTACTTCGCTCCGAAGACAGCACGTTCTACGGATTCCCGTTCGGCGCCGCGACCGACACTCCAGCTCCCGCGGATTATGACGGAGACGGCAAATTCGACGCGGCAATATATCGGCCGTCCACCGGTACGTGGTTTATTCTACGATCTTCCGGCGGCACGTCTATTCTGACTTTCGGCGGTGCCGGTGACCGGCCCGTTCCCGCCGATTACGACGGCGACGGCAAAGCGGACATCGCAATTTTCCGCCCGAACGGCCAATTCGGCGCCGAATGGTGGCTGGTGCGCAGCTCCGACGGCCAGAATTTCGCGGCATCGTTCGGCATCGCCACCGACCGTGCCCTGCCCGGCGATTATACGGGGGACGGCAAAGCGGACATCGCAATTTTCCGCCCGACATCCGGCGAATGGTTTGTCCTGCGTTCCGAAGATTTTAGCTTTTACGGGTTCCCGTTCGGCGCCGCCGGCGACATACCGGCCCCGGGCGATTTCGACGGCGACGGGCGCTTCGACGCGACCGTCTTCCGCCCGTCCACCGGCACTTGGTATTCGAACCGCTCGACCGCTGGTACCATCGCGATCGGCTTCGGCACCGCCGGCGACATCCCCGTAACGAACGCCTACGTCCGGTGATATTCGAAAAACGGCCCATCGGTCGTTACAAACCAAAGAAGCGCGCAGGCAGCAAGGGCGACACACTCATCATTGCCTTGATTCAACCCTTTGCGACCTTCGCCTCTTGGCGTGAGAATCTTTTTTGTATAATAGAGCTGTGACGCAGCCAACGTACGGCGTTGCACGCAAGCCGCAAAGTTCCCAATGCACCCTCATCCAACTCGATAGGCTATTTATATACGCTTTAAAAG
>JAEZIT010000043.1 GCA_023436495.1 Acidobacteriota bacterium | reverse complement strand
AGCAGCCAATGCACGCTATCAGGAATAAACTGACTCTCGAGAACAAGCCCCGCATAAACTGCCTGAGAAGGTAAAACAGCGTCATTTCTTCACCTCATTAAGATTTTCCGCAAGTCCTCTAGCTCCGAGTCGAGTACTCCGCCACAAGTTGTCCGCTCGCATTATAGACGAAAACGGTCGTCTCGAGGCTGCTTATCTTCTTGACCCGTTTTCCTTCGCCATCGTAGGAATACGTCGCATCCGGCGTGTTTGAGCCATTGCCGGCCGCATCGAACGCGTAGCCGTTCAAGCGGTTGTTCGTCACATCCACCGAAGGGTTCACCACGGGGACATCCGCCGCACAAACCACCGGCGTTGCGCCTTTCGCCAAAGCTCTGGACGTTCCCGCGTCCTACCTGGTCGGCGCGGACGAAGAGCCGCTGCTGAAGCGGAAAAAGACCGGACCCATCTCGCCGCTTGAGCGCAAGTTTCAGGAAGTCAGAAAACTGCCGAAAATGAAGCAGGAGTTCATTTTGCAGTTTCTCGACACGATTTTAGAGAGCAGCCAGCAAAAGCAAAAGGCATAAAAAGACAGTCCGTGAAAAGGCTGTCAAGTCTTTTCTTCACTTTTACGACTCGCCGACGAGTTAGAAGCATTACGGCTAACCGCTCATTTCCCGAACTTTACCAAAGCATTCGACACAAACACCCTTGAAGTCTTTTCTTGCCATAATTTCAAACTCATTTTCAGACAACTCGCTGCTTTCAGATGGAAAGCCATATTGTTCAACGCATATTGGACAATAGCCAAGTTTTTCTATCATAGGCGCGTCTGGATTTCCGGCGAAGTTTCCGAAATCAAAACTCGCTATGATTATCTTTGATAGCTTCTTTTTCTCCGTAACATCTTTCTCTATGTGCGAACAGACTGTTACTGCGCCCGTCCTTCCGTGTATATCGCAGAAATAAACTGCCATAAATTTACTCTCCTTTTACGAACAAAAAGTCATCTTATAGGAATTCCTAAAGGTCTAAAGACTTCGCGTGTTGCGGTTGGAAATGAATTTGGTCCCCGAATTGGATAACCGCCAGCCCTAAGAATGTCCAAGACGTGCGTTGCACAACTATTCGTGTTTCGCTCGTATGTTCCAACAGATTGTCCAAGCAAAGCTCCTTGACGCATTTGGGCGGCTTGGGCGTTAGGTAATGGCACATTAACACTCATATTTGGCGCGGGATTTAGAGGGTCTATGCCAATTACCGCAGTATTATTACTTCCTATTCCAAGTTCCGTTGTAGTAGATTGCCCTTGATAAGTTACGGTTATGCTGTAATGTGGGGCTTGAAGGTCTGATTGTAAAGCACCGCTCTTATAATAATTTATCGTAGCCATCCCGCTAGGATCTTTCTTTTCTTCTTCATCAGGTCTTGCAGGCAAACCAGGAGCTTGAACGGTTTGTGGAAGTAAGGCGATTGTTGCCAACGCTGCTACGCCATATGCCAACATACTTCCAACAGTCGCAGCAACCGTGCTTCCGGTCGCGGCGGCTGGGGCAGCCGGATTAACCACAGTTCTCGGCACAGCGTTGGGGTCAAAAAATCCCATCGCCGGTGGAGTGCTTTCGTCAACTACATTCTCTACACCATCTCCATCAAGATAAACTAACTGATTACTCGGATTATAAAAACAGTTTTGTCCAGGTGGACACTCAGGAGACAATCCTAGCGGGTCAACAAAATTCGTCGGGTTATTTAACACATAAGCGTAACGATTCCAAGTTTTTGGATTTATTGCATTTGCTGAAGCTAACAACGGGTCAGGACTAGTAAAGCGTCCGTGTGAATATGAATAGTAGCGATTTTGGGCGAAGTCTAAACCATTCTCGTTATCGCGTTCATATGCGGTGAACTTCTGCCGCACTGAATCCGAGCCGTAGCCTGCCCTGAAGATCTCTTCGCCGAACGGCATAAAATCGCGGCGAGAGGCGACCTGGCCAAACTGGTCCGTTGTGATCCTCGGGCTGCCGAGATGATCGCTTGTCAAATAGCTCGTCTTGGCCGTCGCGGGCGGTTCCACCACCGTCGAATACTCCGCGACCAATTTGTTTGAAGCATCATAAACGAAAACCGTTGTTTCACCCGTTGCCGGAACGACCTTCCTGATACGCTGTCCATCGCCGTTGTAAAAATACTGGCCGACGATCGTGTTTGCCTGGTCGCGGACTTCCGTTTGTTTGTTCTCCGAATCGTAAATGAACGTTCGGCCCTCCGCGTCGATCTTCGTATTGCCCGACGCATGGAAGCCATAGCCGTTCAAGCGGTTGTTAGTCACATCCACAGAGGGATTCATCATAGGCACATCCGATCGAAATTCGCAATTCAAGGCCGTCTCCCGCTTCCCGGAAGAAGAAAAGCGCATCGTCAAGGCCCTCCTCGAAGGCATGATCCGCGAACACGAAGCCACACGCCGGACCAACGCTTGAAAAAGAAAAAGCCAGCCTCCCGAAAAAGCTGGCAAGCGCCGAAGCTCATTTTCTAACTATTTTTTATTTCCTAAAGATGTTTAGATAGCAGTCGGCAAAAGCAAGATTGTCAATGTTCGCTCCAATCAACTACTAACTTTTTATATTGCTCCGATAACAGTTTTGATTGTTTGCTATTTTTACCCAATAAGCTGCTCAGTGAATCAACTTTTTTTACAATTTCTTTATCGTTCGGATGCGGTCCATCACATAGGAAATACCAAAAAGAAGCGGCTTTTTTATCTGGCAAACTATCAAGTATTTCTTTCGCTTCATTAGGTTGGTCTTTTATCAATTTGAAAGTCTCATCTTGGAGCATACTTGAAGCATCTGCTTCCCATTTACCATCAATTCCTATTCTAATAGCCTTATTTAGTTTTTCGCGGTCAGACACTTCCGAACAATTAAAAAAGTAAGCTAAATGCTCCTCATACTTTGAATACAATCTACGCTCGCCTGTCTTATCGTCGTAACCAAACAGTTGATTGAAGTCTTGAAAGGTGTTCGGAAAGGCATTGAAGAACTCTTTACAATTTTTATTGTCATACAGTTCTGTTAGCCTAATGGCTGTCTGTTCCGAGCTATCTTTAATCTCAGCAGTATTACTAACTTGAACAATAGGTGTCTTGGCAACTTGAGCATTGCTTCTAAGTTCAAGTTCGGAACTGTGGCAGGAAACAGCCATTGTAATACCAAGATAAACGACAATACGGATTGTGATCCTAGTTGCGTATTCTGTTTCTGATAATAAATTTAACATTACTTGGTCCTTCTGATTTGATAAAGGTTCGTAACTCGCCCATTTTAGCTCTGCTACCTGTTATAAAACCGTCGCCTTTAGTAGTGCCGGGCATAATACAGCCTTCGGTGTTTCCACCATTAGTGCCACTGTGAAACAAGATTCATGTTTCTCTGAACTTGAGATAACCAGCAGAAACGTCAGCTGCCGGGCACACACAATTGAGATCTTCTGGGCTCTCCGCCGTCGCGCATTGTGCCGCAAGTCACAGTCCCGGCATGCAAGGCCCCGATCGCCTGCGGCGGTTCATCGTAGGCTGCTCTCCGTAGAAAGTTCCAGCGTCGTTGACGGGACGCGGAAGTGTGGCTCGACATTCTTGGGGCTTTAACTTCGATCATAAATTCCTCCTTCTCAAAACTCGCCGGACGCGGCCGCCTCTCTCGGGGCCTTCCCGCTTGCCAGGGTTATCAAACCACATCCAGCCACATAGGGGAACAGCGATTTTTATGGAATTAATGAAATTACGCGATTTTTACGATATTTATGATCTTTAGCGAATTTAATGATTTTTAAGGCCGGCCCGCGCTCCGGTGACGTCGCGAACCGCGAAGATCGGCCCTCCGGAGCATCAAAATACCATCAACCGGCTCCGGCAATGTCACTAACCGGGTACTCAAGCTCCGCTAAGCCCGTACCCAGGCGCCGCTAACGAAGTTTCGGATGCGCAGCGCCCGGATCGGGTGATTTTAACGAAATTAATGAAACCGTGGGAGTTTTATGATATTTACGATATTTATGATTTTTATGCCCGCGGCCGAATTTCGGGCCTAGAGCTCGACCTCTTGAAGGTAGCCAGGGACGACGACGTTCCAGCCGAATTTATCCCGGATATGCTGTGCCATCGCGGCCGCCGCCTCGGGCTCGCCATGGGTCGTAAATACTGTCTTTGGAGCACTTGGCAGCCCTTCGAGCCACCGTAGCACCGCCTTCCAATCGGCATGCGCCGAAAACCCCTCGACCTTCTCAACATGACAGCGCACCGGGATCCAGTTCTTCATGATCCGAACCTCCGGCTCCCCGTCCTGCACCCTTCTACCGGTCGTTCCCGCAGCCTGAAACCCAACAAACACAACAGTTGCGTTCTCATCCGGCAGTATCCGCATGGCATGATGCAGCACGCGCCCGCCGGTCATCATTCCGGACGCCGAAATTATGATCCGGCAGCCCTTCATGTCGTTAAGTCGTTTAGATTCATCACGTGACGACGCCGTCGACATCGATTTCGTCCGCAGCGGATGCTTTTTCCGCGCCAAGATCGAGACGTACTCCTCGTCATGCTCGTCGTTCCAGCGGTTATAGACCTGCGTGGCCTGCGAAGCCATTGGAGAATCAACAATTACGGGCAGCACGGGTATCTTTCCCTCCTCCTCGAGCTCGCGGATCATATACAGGACCTCCTGTGTCCTCCCCACCGCAAAAGCCGGTATCAGGATCGGCCCGCCGCGCTTGTAAGCCGCGTTAATTATTGCAGCCATTTGTACTTCCGACGCCACCTCGCCATGCAGACGGTTGCCGTACGTCGATTCGACCAGCATATAGTCACAAGCCGGCGGCGGAGCCGGGTCCTTCACGATCGGCTGATCGTAATGGCCCAGATCGCCCGAAAACAATACACGGGTCGCGCCGTCATCGATGTCAACCAGCACGAGGCTCGCCCCCATAATGTGCCCGGCTACCTGAAAACTCGCCTTAAACCCTTTGCACACTTCAATTGGGTGGCCATCATTGGGCACCGGCCGGATCAATTCCAACGCCGCCTTCGCATCATTCTCGTCATACAACGGCAAAGCCGGCGCGTGGACCGTGAGCTGATGTCGATTTCGATAGTCGGCTTCCTCCTCCTGAAGCCGTCCCGAGTCCGGGAGCAGTATCTTCAAAAGGTCGTTCGTCGCCCTCGAGGTGTAAACGGGCCCGGTAAATCCCATTTTTACTAGGCGCGGAAGATATCCGGTGTGGTCTATATGGGCATGAGTGATGATCACGGCATCGATCGACGCCGGATCGAACGGCGGGTCCTGCCAGTTCCTTTCCCGCAATTCCTTCAGCCCCTGAAACAGCCCGCAATCGACGAGAAGCCGCGTATCGTTATGTTCCAAGAGGTACTTAGAGCCCGTGACGGTACCAACGCCTCCGCAAAAAGTGAGTTTAGCCATAATGGAAAGATAGCCCGAATCTAGAATGATTAAAACAACCCATCGTAAGCGCGAAAACGCCCGGATTCAAGTTCATAAATCCGGGCATTTACCGTAACTACTGATAACAAAGGATTTACGCCCGTTTTTCGTCGCGTATGATCACCAGGTCGCTGTTGAATATCGATCGAATTATGAACAACTGCTTGCCGTCATTCGACCACAGAAAATTCGAGATGTTCCCCGAGCTAAAGTCGGTGACGGCTTCCTCTTTATTGTCCACCAGCGACATGGTCCTTAAATTATCGATTCCCGAGCGGTCAATGAACGTAATGGATCTGCCGCCCGGCGTCCAGCGATATTCTTTCGAGTTGACATCAAGCTCGATCGGCTTCACTGCCGGATCCATCTTTTCACCGTTCAATCCGACCACCCGGACCGACGAGACAAAATTCGCCGTCTTGTCATCGAAATCAAAAGAATGGTATATCAGCCGTGTTCCATCCGTGGACAGCCGGGGCATGATCTCCGATTGCTTATTCTCGGGCATTACGGCAACCTCCTGTCCGCCCTCAAGCGGCACGACCATCAACTTTACCTTTCCGCCGTCGATCGTTTGCCGTGAGAACATTACGTATTTGCCGTCCTTCGTGACAAGCGGATAAATATCTATCACGCCAGCGTCGTCCGTTAGTTGAACCGGTTGAGTCCCATCCGCGTTCATCTTCCAGATCGCGACCGACCCGCCTCGGTTAGAAGCGAAAACTATGGTCTCGCCGTTCGGAGAAGATGACGGATAGAGATTTGTGCCCTGTTCCGAAGTAAGCTGTTTCTCGTTCATCCCGCTCGGATCGACAGAGAAGATGTTCACATCCTTACCCGTTGCCTTCGTGATCAGCAGCCGGCCGTCAACGGCTTGCGCGAGCCCGTAATACCCGAGTAAATTCTTGTTCTCGACCGTCAACTGTTTCATCGATCGCGTCTGCGGTTCCATTGACCAGAGGCTCGATATCATGTCGACCCGGGTCGTTACGATAGTCCCGCCGTCCCCAGAGACACTTACCGATGCATAATCGCTCGTATCGGTCGTGATCTGTCTTGGCTCCCCGCCGGGATAGGACATATGCCAAACCTGCGAATTTTCACCGAGATCCGACTTCGCGACCATTACGACACCAGATCCATCCCGTAACCATTCCAAGTTCTTTATACCGTACCAGTATCGGCCACCCAGAAATTCAATGTTGCCGGTCGCTATTGAAGCCAGAGCGACCTGCATTCTACGATTTGGATCGCCGGTGTCCTTAAACACGCCTACCACCAGCCGCTCTCCGTCCGGCGACCAATCTACGCCGGCGAACTGGTGTACGCCTGTATCTTTCGTGCGGATGAATGGCTGCGGCGAGCTGCCGTCGGCTTCGGCAATATAAACAGTGTCGCCGCCTTCGTTCGGATCATGGCGAATGAACGCCATTCGACTCCCGTCCGGAGAGAAAGTCACCTTGGAATCGACGTCAACGATTATTTTCCGGCTGTCACCTCCGAGCGTCGAGACTTTATAAAGCGTGCCAACGCGATTATCGATAAGAACGTAATAAATGAAATCGCCGTCATGGCTGAACGCCGGCTGATAGAATTCCTTCGAAACCGGCTGAACAACCGTCATTGTCGTGCCGGTAGAGATCTGTTTGACCGCAAGGCTGGTCTTGCCGTCGCGTCGTTCGATGTATGCGACGAACCTGCCGTCCGGCGAAATCTCGGCATTCATCGCGGTTCCAGTATCGGTAAGGCGCGAGGCCTGGATCGACTGGAAGGCGGGTGTCCGGCCGACTAGCAAACGCGGCAGAACAAACCATCCGCCCAACGCCAGGACAATAGCAGTCAATATCAAAGCGGCCGGAACATACCGCCGGCCAGTAGAAAATCCGGCACTTGTCTCCAAGCTGTTGGAAACGCCCAAACTTGCTGCTGTGGTCTTCTGTTCACCAGTTGCGGTGTTGTGCAGCAGTGCCTTATTTTCGTCTGTGTTTTGCCGATTAATGCTGGTCGTAGCAGAAAAGGGGCGGACTCGACTTTCTCCGGAAACAGGGTCAACGCCGAGCCTGAATTCGCGGAGGTCGAGGGCCATGTCCTTTATGCTCTGATAGCGGTCGGCCGCATTTTTCCTGAGTGACTTTCGCAGTATGCGCTGAAGTTCTTCCGGCGCGTCTTCAACGGGCGGCGGCTCTACATGGAGTACGGCGGCCAATGAATCGCTTATGGTCTCGCCCTGGAAGGGATTCGTTCCCGTCAACATTTCATACAGGACCACGCCGAGGCTCCAGACATCGGTACGCTGGTCGGTGTCCTTGCCACGGGCCTGTTCCGGAGACATATACCGGACGCTTCCCATCACCAGGCCGGGCTGGGTTTCGACAAGCCGGACTGTTTCGTCTTCGGCACCGATCTTCTTACGGAATATAGGCTTGGCAAGGCCGAAGTCCAGGATCTTAACGATCCCGTCGTGACGGATCATAATGTTTTCCGGCTTGATGTCGCGGTGCGTGATGTGTGATTCGTGGGCAACGGCCAGAGCGTCGGCGATCTGTTCGGTTATCCGTATTGCCTCGGTCTGAGTGAGTTCGTGCCGTGCTATCTTTTCGCGAAGCGTGACGCCGTCAACAAATTCTGTTGCGATGTAAAAACAGTCATTGTCATTCCCGACCTCGTGAATTGTGATGATGTTAGGATGATTAAGCGCAGATGCGGCCCGTGCTTCGTGACGAAATCGGTCAACACGGTCACTATCGGAAAGAAATTCGGGAAGCAGCACCTTTAATGCGACGTTTCGGTCAAGTGCACTGTCGTGCGCGCGATATACTTCCCCCATTCCACCGGAACCGATCTTTTGCCGAATCTCGTATTTTCCGAGCTTTGTACCAGAAAGCATATTCATCCTGATTCATGACTGTCTCTTGTATTAAACGAATTAGCGTGACCGAAAGTTTGATTATGTTCCCAAAAACTTTTATCGGCCATCAATGCCGAACCATTTTCTAAGCACCCACGTTTCTAACCTGTGTGAAATGTGGCGGTGTTTTCCGCTAAACTATACAAAATAATAGTATTTGTCGCCAACTCACCGGAAATCTTAAAAAAAACGCAAAATTTTGATAAAAAACATATCTTTTTCAATATCTTGAGTTGACTAACGGGTTATTGCTCATTATATTGTCCAATGTTCCAAAATTAAATGGATGTTTGGGACAGGACTGCGTCTGCTGCAGTCTGAGTAAAAATAAAGTACAGTTTAATCTTTGAAGAAGACAGGAGAATCAATTTCCATATGAAAAAAGTTATCGCACTTTCAACAGTTCTTGGCCTGAGCGCTCTTGGAATGGCTTGCGGCGAAACCGCTACCAACACCAATGCTAATGCCAACAAGGCAAACACCGCTAACACAGCGATCAACTCGGCTGCTAACGCAGTCAATGCTGCAGGCAATGCAATCAACGCAGCAGGCAACGCTGTTAACGCCGCTGCCAATTCGACGGGCAATGCTGTTAACGCTGCAGGCAATGCAGTCAACGCTGCTAAGCCGGCAACCGGTGCTGCTAACACGGCAACCAACGCAAACCACACGAACACCAACAAGTAGTTTTTAGTTGAGTTCAAATTAAGAAGAGGCCGTTTGGAAACTACGTTTCCGGCGGCTTCTTTTTGTTTCTTGATAATGCGCGCGACAGGGGCGGCCAGATCTCATTTCTGTTTTTGTACATCTGAATGTTTGGCTGTTCCGCAGAAAAACCGAACACCGCTACTATCAGGAAACCGCTGGTAGATTGAACCCGTCCCCCAAAACATTGAATCCCGTCGTAAATCTGTCGTAATTCCGCACCAGGTTAACCATCTGTGCGGAATCCTATAACCCGAAAGCCGGAGCTGTTTCCAATGATGAGGCATATACCATGTGCATTATCAGTTCTTACACATTGAATCCCACCGGTCTTAACGCAAAAGAGGCCGCCCGAAAAGGCAGCCTCTTGCATACTTTCGTTAACTGGCAATTTAATAGATCGTAAAGCTGTACAGCACCGTCATTGTCGTTGCAACAGGAACACCGTTACGCAGCGCCGGTTCAAATCTGATCTGCCTTGCCGCAGCGATGGCCTGTTCCGTCAATCCGTGTGGAAGCCTCTGCACCGGTGTGATGCTGCCGACTTGCCCCGACGCTAGAAACGTTACTTTCAGCGACACGGTTCCCTGTACGTTTTCCTGTCGTGCAGCGTCGGTATATCCGGGCCGCGGCTTCGAAATGATCTTCACCTTCGATGTCACACCCACCGGACGTGGCGGTGGTGCACCGCTACCTCCAACTCCCGTTCCATCGCCAATACCGCCGCCTGTTCCAGAACCTAGTCCGCCCCCGCTGCCACTTCCGATACCTGATCCCCTACCGGATCCAACGCCGGTACCCACACCTGTGCCGATACCGCCGCCCGTTCCGGGGCCATTCGATAAGCCTTCGTATCGCGAAGTATCGATTCCGTACCGTTCGTCCGTCATCGGTTTTTCGATCGGAGGACCCTGTACGCCAACGCGCTGCGTCAACGTCGGATTAGTAAGCCTCTCCATTCGAACATCCGGAGCAAGGTCGGGCCTGTCCATCATTTTCGGCAACTGACCCTTTGACGCCGGTTCGGGCTCATCACGGCCGCCGCCGCCTCCGCCGCCTCCGTCATCCTTGTCGAGTTTCTTCTCTTCCTCGACCTCCATCGGCACTTCTTCGATCTCAGGCACGAAAGCGAACAGATCACCCTGATCGATCGCCGCAACCCCGAGGCTCTGACTAAAAAGCGAATAGACTGTTCCGCCCAGCACGAGCGTAAGCATCAAAACGGACGCAGCAAGAAGAAGGCCGTTTCGCTGGCCGTTGTTAGTTTCCTCAATGACCGTTACGTGAAAATCGTCGTCGTCCGATCCGCTGGCATAACTAGTGCCATCACCCGAAAAATATGCCGGAGCAAAAGATCCTGTTTCCTCGTGGCCATTTGATATCGGCTCATCGGCAATGAATTCCGGTTCTGCAACCTCAATATCGACGTCCGACGCTTCGTCTTCAAAACTTGCTTCCGGCTCGTCGATCTCAGCAACTTCGTTCGCCGCAGGTTGGACAGTTTCAGCGGGCATTGTATCGCTTAAAAAAACGGGTGCAGCAGGAGCCGCATCCTGTTCCTTCGCCGCTTCAGCCCCGCCTACAGGATTCATCTCAAAAGCTTGCAGCGGAGACCCGCAATCCGGGCAAAACCCGAACTTCTCGGCGAATCCCTCGTCACAAGAACTGCAATACTTAACAATTTTCCCCATTTTCTTTCAGCCTCTCTACTTCACTCGTCCCGCAGTGCGGAGCGTTTAACTGATCTTCTAATTATAACGCGTGTTTTCCCGTAAGTTAAGCTTTTGTGTAATGCAACTTTACTGCCGCTAGGTTACTCAACTGTGATAGATGCTTCGTTCGTTTGACGCGATGCCTGTTGGAAACTAAAATTTTCTTTTCTACCTGTTGCGAGAACCGCGTTCTTACAGCGTCGGCCTGCAACATATTGCCGCCCGCAAGCAACTAACCTTAAGCCGGCTGACGGCCATTTTTATTATACGATGAAAAACAGGCAACGATTTCAAAAGTTTGTTCTTATCACGATCGTAGTGCTGCTTGTCGCGTCGCTGCTCGCGCCCGTGATCTTTTCGCAAGCACCCGAAATAAAGGCTCCGCGCGAGGAGAAGCTTCTCAACGGCCTGAAGGTCTTAATGTGGAATGACGCGGCGGCCGAAAAGGTTCGGATAAGCCTTCGCATCCATGCCGGAACGTCATTCGACCCGCAGCGGAAAGAAGGCGTAATGAAACTGCTCGCGGCAAACATATTTCCCACGCCGGACGCACGCGAGTTCTTTGTGAATGAACTTGACGGAAGTCTTGATGTCACAAGCAATTACGATTATATCCAGATCGATGCGTCTTCCCGGCGATCCGATTTCCTGACGATGCTAGAAACTGTCGCACAGGCTGTTTCTAACATCCAGATCGATAAGGAAACCACCGATAAATTAAAGACAGACCAGCTTGCCGAGGTAAAAAGGCTATCCTCTGATCCAGCCTATGTCGCCGACCGCGCCGTTGCGAAAGCTCTCTTTGGCACATTTCCCTACGGCCGTCCTGAACTTGGCACTGAAGAGTCTCTCGGCAAGATCGATTTCGCCGACCTGATCGAGGCCAAGCAGCGCTTTGTTACGGCAGACAACGCCACGCTTACTGTTACGGGCAATATGAATCACAGCCTGGGACAGCGTGCTGCACGCCGTTATTTTGGCGGTTGGCTCAAATCGGATAAAGTCGTCCCTTCTACTTTCCGCCAGCCGGATCCACCGCAGGGCGATATCATTAACGTCAAATCACCTGTCCCGAACACAAGCGAATTTCGAATCGCATTTCGCGGCCCGGCACGCGGTGAGAAGGATTATCACGCCCACCGTATCGCCGAACGCATACTGTCGTCGCGATTTCAGGGACGCGAAGGGGACAAGGCATTCGTCAGGCTCGATGCACACATCCTGCCCGGATCGTATACTTTTGCGGTTTCCGATTGGAACCTGGGCAAGATCAAGAAGCACGAGAATACGATCGCTATGCCGGTCACGGCAGGGTATCAGGCAAATATTATAGCGGCTCCGATCACCGGGCAGGAATTTACCCTTGCCAGAAATGCCTATATTTCTGAATTTTCAAAGATCTCAGCAGAGCAGCGTTGGCTTGACGCGGACACGTTTAAGATCGCACAGGTAAAAACAGACGTTGACGCCGCATTAGCCGTAACGCGGGACGATGTAGGCCGCGTACTTGATTCGCTTCTCAAACGGCCTGCCGCATACGTGCTCGTCTTCGCCGAAGCTGCTGCTGCGAATTCTGAATCCGCATCAAACTAAATGGCAGCCGAACGAACCGCAAAAGAGACCGCGCACGCTCGCGCCGTGCAGGAAATGTTTTCCGGCATAGCGCCGCGGTATGACTTCTTGAACCATTTCTTATCGGTGAACATCGACAAGCGCTGGCGGACACGAGTCTCAACCATGCTATTGCCGATATTATCCGATCCAAATGCTGTCGTCCTCGACGTTGCGTGTGGAACTGGCGATTTGTCGCTGGAACTTCGAAAAAACGCAAAGGCGAGCGTGATCGGGACCGACTTTTGTCGGCCGATGCTTTCCGTCGCCAAGGAAAAGACGGCTCGCTTGGGATTGGCCGTACCGTACGTAGAAGGCGATGCGATGAACCTCGGTTTCGCGGATAATCATTTTGATGCGGTAACGATCGCTTTCGGGCTTCGCAATCTTTCGCATTTTCGCGATGGCATTATAGAACTTCGACGCGTTCTGAAGCCGGGAGGCCGGCTCGTGGTTCTGGAATTTTCGAGCCCCGTCGTTCCGGGCTTTCGGCAGGTTTTCAACTTCTATTTTGCTCACATCCTTCCGCGCATAGGCGGGATCGTAAGCGGTTCGCGAGGTGCTTATGAATACCTTCCGGACTCGGTATCAAAGTTTCCCGCACAACGCGACCTAGCCGAGCTTTTCCGGGAGACCGGATTTTCAAACGTCAGTTACCAAAATCTGACTGGCGGCATTGCCGCGATTCATTCCGGAACAAAGGTGTAGGCTGCATGGCCTTAGGCGCGTTGATTTTAACGCGATTTGTTATCTGCGGGCGTTTAATTATAAAATTTGCTTGCACTTAGGTTGCCGATGAAATACACGCTCCTAAATCTTGCCCGCCGCATCGGATTGACGCTGCTAGTCGTTTGGACCGTAGTTTCGCTGGTCACACTTCTGATCGAGATCGTTCCCGGTGATCCGGCTACCACGATTCTTGGCGAGACAGCCACGGCGGAACAGATCGATAATTTCAACCAGAAACACGGTTTAGACCGGCCGGCATTTTTCTTTTCTTACTCGTCATCGGACGGTTTTAATTGGAACGGGGCAGACAACCGCTATGTCGATTATTGGTCGGGACTGCTTCGCGGCGACTTGGGCAACTCATTCCGCACTGACCGGCCGGTGCTGGACATGATCATGGAGCGCTATCCGTCAACGATCATGCTCGCGGTAGCGTCGATGATCATTGCGATCGGTATAGCGATCCCGCTTGGCGTGCTCGCCGGTTCGCACAAGGGTTCATTGATCGATAACTTCGCATCGTTCATCGCTCTATTGGGCATTTCCCTGCCTACATTCGTGATCGGCCCGTTTCTTGTTTATATATTTGCTGTGAAACTCGGTTGGTTTGCCGCAACGGGCAGCGCGAACCCCGAAGATATTATATTGCCCGCAGTTACTCTGGGAGCTGCTCTGTCCGCCATTTTGACGCGTATGGTCCGAAGCGGCGTGATCGAGGAACTCGGCGAGGACTATGTACGGACCGCCCGGGCAAAAGGCCTCAGCGAACGGACCGTCGTCTACAAACACGTTCTGAAGAATGGCCTGATCCCTGTAGTGACAATACTTGGTCTCCAGCTCGGAGTGCTTCTGGCCGGGGCGATCATCACTGAGAAGATCTTCAGTTGGCAGGGCCTGGGGCTACTGCTGCTCGAGGACGGGATTGGGAAGCGTGATTATCGGCTTGTACAGGGCTGTGTGCTTGTGATCAGCGTTACTTATATTCTCGCTAACTCACTGACCGACATGGTTTACAGTCGTTTGGACCCAAGAATAAGACTTTCCTGAATGAATCGACTGACGTACATAGGCATCGCCATCGCGGCCATTTTTCTTTTGGCCGCGATATTCGCACCGCTCATCGCGACTTACGACGTCACGGTGCAGGACCTCGGGATGCGATACGCGGCGCCGTCAGTGGAACACTTATTCGGTACTGATGCGCTCGGCCGTGATGTCTTTTCGCGTGTCGTTTACGGTGCCAGGATCTCATTACAGGTTGGCATTACGGTGGTTGCCGTTTCGGCGTTCATCGGGATTTTTATCGGAGCCATCGCGGGGTTCTACGGCGGTATGGTCGATAAAATACTGTCCGGCTATGTCTTCAATGTTTTCCTGGCCTTCCCGGGATTGCTTCTGGCGATCGCACTCGTCGCATTCCTGGGTGCGGGACTAGGGAAAATGATACTCGCGCTCTGCGTCATTGGTTGGGTCGGTTATGCACGAGTCATGCGAGGACAAGTCCTGAAGGTCCGCGAATATGATTTCGTTCAGGCTGCACGGGCACTTGGGGCAAGTAACATGCGGATCCTCTTCACGCATATTCTCCCGAATTCCATACAACCGCTGATCGTTCAGGCATCGCTCGGAATGGCGGGTGCGGTATTGTCGGAAGCCTCTCTCTCGTTCCTCGGCCTTGGGATACCGCCGCCGGCGCCGAGCTGGGGAACGATGATCGAAGAGGGCCGCGGCTTTGATATATTGTATAATTCACCCCACGTGTTGTTTTTTCCCGGTATTGCTATAGCGTTGACCGTTTTAGCATTCAACTTCATCGGCGACGGCCTGCGAGAATATCTCGACCCGAAACAGCGGCGTCGATAGGCCAAATACTTTACAGCCATCAGCGAGGCCGGAGCATCATATAGCCGAAACCGTTGACCGTGGCATGAAGAATATTGCTTTCATAGCGTTTTTAGCGTGTCTGACGGTTATTGCCGCGTCTGCGCAATCCGGACGCAGGCCCGCCGCAGCGGCGCAGCCTGCGGCCGCTCCAACGGTCGAATCGCCGCCAAGTTATTCCGAATCATCCCCTCAGAAGAAACGACCGATCTATCGCCGTCCGGCAAAGCCCAAGGCTCCTGCAGCTTCCACCGCTGACCGTACCGTTCCGGATGCGAAAGGCGAAGATGTGGTTCGGATCGAGTCGAACTTGATAACGATTCCAGTCTCCGTTTTCGATCGAAATGGCCTTTATATTCCGGGGCTTAAGAAGGAAGATTTCACAATATTCGAGGACGGCGAAGAACAAGAGATCGAGTATTTCGGCACTTCGGAGAAGCCATTCACGGTTATGTTGCTTCTCGACACCAGCCTTTCAACCGAATACAAGATAGAGGAAATACAGGCCGCCGCAAGAGCTTTTGTCGATCAGCTAAAGCCGCAGGACAAGGTGATCGTGATCGAATTTGACGGGAATGTCCACGTGCTTACCGAGGCCACCAATGACCGCGCCAAGATATACAAGGCGATAAAGAAGGCCGATTTCGGTTACGGCACTTCGCTGTATGATTCCGTCGAATTTAGCTTTAAGAAGCGTCTGAACCAGATCGAAGGGCGAAAAGCGGTCGTGTTATTCACCGATGGAGTAGACACAACGTCAATAAAGGCCGGCTACGACAGTACACTCGCAATGGTCGAGGAGGCCGACACGATGGTTTTTCCAGTCTATTACAACACTTTTGATTCAAACCAGATTAATAACGCTGATCCATGGTTTGATGTGCGAGGCACACGGCCTGAAGACTATGCTCTTGGACGTCAATATCTCGAAGACCTGGCAGCGTATACCGGCGGACGTATATTCCGGCCTGAATCTACTCCGGGCGGCTTGGCAGCGGCATTTGAAGGGATAGCGGAAGAACTCCGCAGACAATACAACATCGGATATATCCCAAAAACCGATTCTGCCCCGGGCGAAAGGAAGAATATAAAGGTTCGCGTTAATCGGCCGAACCTCATCGTACGCTCCCGTGACAGCTATATCGTTGGAGTACACTGATCGCGAAATCGATTGCCCTCGCTTGCCATCATAATTTTCTAATATCCAGGGGAAGAGGAAGATCCCTAATTCTGTTGATGCTCGAGCGGCAAGAGCACGCCGATTGCAAAAGACACGCGAACACTTCCGCACTGAACGTCAACGGATATGTACGTGAGTTGCTTATAGGGGCATAATAAAAAAGGCTGTCCGATCGCTCGGGCAGCCTTTTTCCTTGAAAGCCGGAGCCCACCCTTAACGGGCTCCGTTTTTCAGCCTATCGGCGTGCGGGAATCGGTAGATCCGTTCCGAAACCGAAAACCAGATTAACTGATGATTCGGTCGATCGCCTAATATCCCACCTACCGGTGGACGGTGTGAAGACACCGAGGTCGATCCTGCCGTCGCCGTCATAGTCGGCCACGACCGGAACATCCGTACCTGTGCCTAGGAAATCAACGCGGACACCGTTGTCCGTGGATCTCAGGATATACCACGTACCATCGCGATATACTGCCTGATCAACACGACGGTCTCCGTCGTAATCGCCAGGAACCAACCTGTCAGAAGGAAGACCGAACTGGACTGCGGCGAAGCCGTCGCGGCTACGAAGCATGTACCAAGTTCCGTCTCTGTAGACTGCCGGATCCATTCTGCCATCACCGTCGTAGTCGGCTGCGACTGGCTTATCCGTCGGGAGGCCAAACGGGAAGCCATAGAAGCCGCCGTCGGTGCTGCGAAGGATATACCACGTTCCGGTTGATGGACGATAAACCGCACGGTCGGCCTTGCCGTCGCCGTCGAAATCACCCATTTGCGGAATGTCATCCGGCAAACCGAACGCATCTACCCGATAACCTGTGGCCGATCCGAGGACGTGCCATTGGCCACCGCGATAGACTGCGAGGTCTGTGATTCCGTCGCCGTCATAATCGGCTGCGACTGGCCTGTCGGTTGCGACACCGAACGCCTGAGCGCGATATTGTCCGCCTGAACCGCTTGCTGAATACCACCAGGTTCCGTCGGACGGCCTGAAGATAGACAGATCAGCACGGCGGTCACCGTCGAAGTCATACAGCGTACCACCGGAGACAGCAGCACCCGGTCCATTGGTGAACGCAACTTGCGTCACGCCTGCGACCATTCCGCCGGTACCCGAGAGGGTAGCTCTGCGATTCGGCAGATCAACGCCTACCGTGCTGGACGGTGAAGTGATCGCTGTGACGACTGTTCCTGCCGATGCCCGTTCGGTGATCGTATAGGTCTGTCCTATATTGAATGCACCGCCGAGCAGCCCGGAACCGTCAACCACGGCACAGAATCCGCCTTGTGAAGCCGGGCCTGCGTTGACCGTGACCGAGGTCGTGAATGCCGGGAACAGAGGATCGTTTCCAGGCCCTGTCGGGCTAACCAATGCAACATCGAACGTGAATGGACGGCCTTCAATGGCTGCCGTACCCGCGATCTTACAAACCTTCAGGATCGTCGGCCTGAATACAAAGTTCGTGTAATCGATCTCGACCACATCTCTGCGAGCTACGATCGAAGCACGTGCTATGTATGCAAACGGAGTTGTTCCAGGTTCGAGGTCCGGATCGGGGCTGAATGCACCCGCAAAGTCGGACGACGTGCGAATTCTCGATACGCGGATCGAACCGCCTGTCGGAACCGTGAATGGAACGTCATTCAGCGGAGAAATTCCAGTCTCCCAAGTCAGAACGGGCGTTCCAACTACGAAGGTTTGGAATTCGGCCATTCCGGCACCGCCGCCGAATCCAGGAACGAATGCACAGTTGCCGCCGCTGGCAGGCGAGCCTGCGCGAACGTCAACTATTCTTTCAACCGGACCGTAGGTTGCGGTCTGCGGAGCTGAGGCGTTTGTCGGGCCGAACCCACGAACGACGAATCGGAAGATCACGTTGTTCGGGATGCCCGGGCCGGCGATCTTGCAGACCTTGACCAATCCGGGATTGGTGCGGTTAAAGAAATTGATCATTGTTTCGGTGGCCGGTGAGCCCTCGATAACACGAACCGTAACATAACCGCCGCCCGGATTCGCGAATATGCCGCCGTTGGCATTAACACCCGAGCCTAGTACCTCTTGGCCCACCTCGCGGTTGACCGGGATAGTACTTACGCTTTCCAGGAAGTATCCCGCTCGGCCGAGTTCGGTTACACGAACTGTCGATTCACGCGGATTTCCCGTCGGAAGCGGATTACTTATCGTTACAGCGATAGCTCCTGTACATTGTCCTACAGGAACTGTGAACACCTGGAGAACGCGAACCGTCGGGTTCTGCAGGTTCTGTGCATAAACGCCTTCGATCGTGTACTGGAAGAAGCCTGTTACGTCCGGATCCGGTCCCGGCGTTCCATTGCCTTCAGGAAGCGCGGCCGGTGCGGTCGGTCCCGTCGGCAGGCCGGATGCAGGATATTTGCAGATCTCGACATAGCCGGTGATCGCATACTGATTCGTGAAACGAAGCGTAAGCTGTTCAGCGACTCCGCCTTCAACCACGTTTACGGAAACCGTGCGGGTTGCAAGGTTTACCTGTCCCATCGTCGAAGTCGACTGCGTCGTGATCGGACGAACATCGATCAACTGGAAATTACCGGTAAAGGTTCCGCCAGTGATCGTTTGACCGGTATTTAACTCGGTGATCGTCTGGGTTCCCGCGGGAACGTCGATCGGACCTGAGCACGATCCTACGGGCACCGCGATCGTTCCAGCTACGCCGGAGATCGTGAAGTTGAAGATACGGTTGCTGATATCGACCGTGCTCGGCGTAATAGCCTTACAAATCTCGAGCGTTCCGGTTCCGCCGCCAATGTTGTTCTCGTTGAGTTCGACCTTGCCGAGCGACAGAACTTTGCTGCCGATCGTTGAGCCCGAACCAACCGCGATATCGCTGCTGGAAATAACGTTTCCTCGAAGAATTGTGTTATCGCCGATAACAGTGCGGTCACGGGTTACAAAGAACACGTTGCCGGCTATCGCTCCGTTTTCAAGAACGACTTCCGAGCCGCTTCTCGTATTGATCGTGCCGTTAACGCGGAAAATGAACACACCGCTACGATCGTTCTGTGCGTCCAGCGTCATGCTGCCGGCCAGATCGGCTGACGGCAGACAGTAAACGCCCGGTTCGAATCGCTTATTCGTAAGGTCCGAGCCTGCCACTTCGCGGCAAGGCAGCTGCATGAGCGCGTCGATCGTTCTTGACAGTTCCTTTCCTGCCAGAACGCCGCCCTCATCGCGGAGTGCGTCGCCGGAGTTCCCTCTGATCTGAGAGTTCCCGCGGTCAGAGATCCCTCTGTCGGCAAAAACAGTGTAATTAGATGCTGTTCTGAAATTAAGGGCATAGCTGAGCATTTCAGGGGTTACCTGCTCAGGGGCTGACGCCACATCGGCGCTTTCCTGTGCTGCGACAACACTGTTGCTCGCTGTGCCTGGCATTATCAACGCAGCGACAGCGACTGCCGCCACGACCGCGAGCAAGACAACCGAAAACGCTGTCTTGCTCACAGGAAATGCAAAAGCCCTAAAGGCCTTTTTTCTTGAGTCTTCCATGAGAATAGATCCTCCTATACGGATGATGTAAGGTCGCAGCTCGTTTGAGGGAGTGCGCCATAGGTTGAAATGAAATTCCTACGGATAGTGAGCGGACACAATCCAGGAATTGCACCACTAGAGGGAAGTAAACTTCGCTTCCTTTTAGTTCGGGTTTCGCACAAAGTTATCGCGTGTAGAGGCTACGGTCGGTACGCCAGCATACCAAAACGCTAATTGTTTATTTCTGTGTAAGATAGGGGGGAGCTACGTGTGTAATCTGCCAGACATTTGTCCTATAACCGGGACACTTGTGGCTAGGTAGCGTCGACCCAACGGCTTAAGAGTGAAGTCATACATCCAGGAAACGCGCTACAGCGTCGATTGTATGGTCGAGGTCGGCTCGTGTATGAGCCTTGGATACAAAACAGGACTCGAACTGAGACGGGGGCAAAAATACGCCATTCGTAAGCATCGAGTTAAAGTACCGAGCGAACATTTCAGTATCGGACGATTTGGCGGATGCAAAATCCGTTACTTCCCGATCTGTGAAAAACAGCGTAAACATCGAACCGCATCGGTTGAGAGTGAATTCATTGCCGTGCGAACTGAGCAAGTTCTCGATCCCGCGATACAAATACTCGGACTCGGCATTCAGACTGGTGTAAAATTCCGGGTCCTGGTCGATAATGCTTAGCGTTGCAATTCCGGCGGACATTGCTAGCGGATTGCCGGACAATGTCCCGGCCTGATAGACCGGACCGGCGGGAGCGATCATTTCCATTATTTCGCGCCGCCCGCCATATGCTCCAACGGGCAGGCCGCCGCCGATGATCTTGCCAAACGTTGTAAGATCGGCTGTGATCCCATAAAGTTCCTGGGCGCCGCCACGGGCGACGCGAAAACCGCACATGACCTCGTCAAAAACAAGAAGAACTCCCTCGGACGAGCAAATCTCGCGAAGTCGCCGGAGGAATTCCGCGTCTGCGGGGACGCAGCCCATATTTCCGGCCACAGGCTCAATGAATACTGCGGCTATCTGGTCTTTGTTCTCATCAAAGAGTTGCTGTACAGATTCTAGATCGTTGTACCGAGCGTTCAGCGTGTCCTTCGCGGTTGCAGCAGTGACGCCCGGACTATCAGGCAGGCCAAGTGTCGCCACGCCAGAGCCGGCTTTGCTAAGGAATGAATCTCCGTGACCGTGATAGCAGCCTTCGAATTTAACGATCTTCGGGCGGCGGGTGAATCCACGGGCAAGACGCATCGCGCTCATTGTCGCCTCGGTGCCGGAATTTACCATTCGAATGAGTTCGATGCTCGGGACAAATTTTTTGACGAGTTCAGCAAGTTCGATCTCTTTTTCGGAGCACGCGCCGAAGCTTGTCCCAAGTTCTGCGGCTGACTTGACTGCGTCAATAACGCGTTCGTGAGCATGGCCGACGATCATTGGCCCCCAGGAACCGACGTAATCAATATAATCGTTGCCGTCTACGTCGATGATCCGTGAACCTTTTGCCTGTCGCATGAACAAGGGGTCGCGTCCAACGGATCGAAAAGCACGAACCGGCGAATTAACACCGCCCGGCATATGTTTTACTGCCTCGGAAAAGAGTTTGCTGCTCGTCGACGTGTCCATAAAGATCGTTTATCTCTTTAATACTTCAGCGGCTTCCTTTGCGAAGTAGGTAATTATAATCCCAGCACCTGCGCGTTTTATGGAAGTCAGCACCTCCATCATAACCTTTTCGCTGTCGAGCCATCCACGTTCGGCGGCCGCTTTTATCATCGAAAATTCCCCACTTACATTATAAGCGGCAACGGGAATATTGAATGTATCTCTTGCTCGACGGATCAAGTCGAGGTACGAAAGAGCGGGTTTGACCATTACTATGTCAGCTCCTTCCTTGATGTCGAGAGCTACCTCACGCAGAGCTTCGTCGGAATTCGCTGGGTCCATCTGATACGATTTGCGGTCGCCGAATTGAGGTGTCGACTCTGCCGCTTCCCGAAAGGGACCATAAAAAGCGGATGAGAACTTGGCGGAATAAGCCATGATAGGTGTTTCGGCAAATCCATTTTTGTCGAGTGTTGCACGGATCGCCGCGACGCGGCCGTCCATCATGTCGCTCGGAGCAATGATGTCCGCCCCGCTCTGTGCGTGTGTTAAGGCCTCAATTGCGAGCAACTCGAGCGTACGATCGTTTTGTACGTACTCGTCTTCGATCACGCCGCAGTGGCCGTGCGACGTGTATTCGCAAAGGCAGACGTCCGTAATAACGACGAGTCTGGGAAAATTGCGTTTGACGGCACGGACCGTTCGCTGAATAATGCCGTTCTCGTTATATGCACCTGAACCAGCCTCGTCTTTTTCCGACGGTATGCCGAAAAGAATGATCGACACAATGCCCAGATACTGCAGCGTTTCACATTCACGAAGTATATTGTCGATGGACATTTGGAACTGTCCGGGCATCGATGATATTTCACGTTTGATATTCTCGCCTTCAACGACAAAAAGCGGATAAACGAAATCCCGGACGTCCACGGTTGTCTCTGAGATCATGGACCGCAGTTCCGGCGACCGTCTCAGCCGTCGTGGTCGTGAGATGGGAAAGTTGGGATAAAGGTCTAGATTATTCATTATCGATCTGTAGAAATTGTGCCACGGCGTTTGCCGTTTTGGCACCGTTCTTGATGCATTCGCCTACGGAAATGCCATTGTAGTAATTCCCGGAAAGGTACATACCCGGGTTCGCAGCGTGAAACCGTTCGATAGCGTTAATGACCGATTCGTAGCCGAGATTGTACTGAGGAATCGCACGCGGCCATTTCTTCAGTTTTATGAACAGAGGTTCGGCCGTTATGCCCAAAATGGAGGCGATCTCGTTCATGGCAAGGTCGATCAATTCGGTATCGGAAAGATCAACGAGCTCTGCCTGTCGCGATCCACCAATGAAGGTTGTGGTTAGACCAACACCTTTCGGTGCTCGGCCGTCAAACACTGCCGATGGCCAGAGACAACCTAAGATACGGCGGTTCTCGCTTCGCGGAACGAGAAATCCAAAGCCTTCAAGCGGCACCGATAGATCGGACGAATTAAACGCGGCAGAAACGACTGCTACGGGCGGATAATAGATACCGGATAAATCTTCGGCGAGCGGCCGGTCGATGCCATTCAGAATTGAGGCGGCGACGTGCGCGGGCGAGCTTATGACTACGGCGTCAAATTCTCGGCTGTCGAGCGTGCTGCCCTCTGTTTCGAGAATGAACCGGCCGTTCTCGGTACGACGAATGTCGTTGACCGTAACATTGGTTCGGACGTTTGATCCAAGCGTCTTCGCGATCGCGTAAGGCAGCGTCTGCATTCCGTCCTTGAAAGAGATGGTTCGAGTGATCTCTTTGGGAACGCTGCCGTTAGCACTATTTTTCTTGGGAGTGCGGATCCCGCCCTTTAGAAGTCCGCCATGGTCGCGTTCCATCGCGAAGAGTTTTGGAAATGCGTTGCGGATGCTCAGCTTTTCGGGGTTGCCGGCGAAGATACCCGAAATGAAAGGGTCGACGGCATACTCCACAATCTCGCTGCCAAGACGACGTCGAAAGAAATCTGCCACCGATTCGTCCTCTGCGATTCCCTTCCCGACGAACGGTTCCTTGAACAGCCGAAGCTTTGCTTTCGTCGAGAATGTTTTTGTCGTAAACAGGTCGAACGGTCCGGTTGGTAAGGCTGACAAGCGCCCGTTTTTGAGGATATAGCGCGTTTTTGCCGACGGATTCGCCGTAACTATTTGGGCTTCGAGCCCGAGCTCGCGTATCAATGCATAGCATTCGGGCGAGATCAATAAGCTGTTCGGTCCGATCTCGACAAGATACCCGGCTTCGCGAGTGGATCTAATGTTACCGCCGACCTCTGAGGCTTTTTCGACGACAGTCACATCCGCGCCCCTTTTTTGCAGATGATATGCCGTACAGAGCCCGGAGATGCCTCCGCCGATTATACATACACTCTTGTTCATGATCGTTTTTCCCGAATTCGCTCCAAAACCAACTGTGAGAGGGCTTCAATGAATGCAGGAGAATCATTTAAGCCCTTGGTCACCTCGAATTTTTCGACGCCTGTGTCGAGGGCCATTCGTTTGAATTCCATTCCGACCTCGAACAATGTCTCGAGATGATCCGAAGCGAACGCAACGGGTATTGCGAGCATTTTCTTCACTCCGCGTTTCGCAAGGCTCTCGATCATTTCGGGGGTAGACGGTCGCAGCCATTTCTGTGGACCGACCTTTGATTGGTAACAGAGGCTGTGTTCGTTGATATAACCACCTCGATTCATCACCGAGGCCACCGTTTTCTTAATATGATCAGAATAGGGGTCTCCCTCGCGGACCAATTTCATCGGCGTTCCGTGCGCACTGAACAAAAGATGTACGTCGCCGCGTTCCGATTCCGGAAACTGTTCCAGGCCCTCGGTTACGCGTTCAATGAGCGCGTCGATATATGCCGGAAATTCGTAATAGGATTCGATCAGATCGGTCTGAAACTTGCACGCCCCATTTAACTCGGCTACCTTCCGTTCCCATTCCGAAACGCTGGAATGAGTGGTCGCCTTAGAATAATGGGGATACAAAGGAAGCAAAATGACCCTCGAGATGCCTTCATCTGCGATCTGTTTTACCGCCTTTTCAGTAAACGGTTCCCAATATCGCATTGCGACGAAAACTCGTGCCGGAAAATCTTTATTTAGCCGCTCTTCGAGCATCTCTGCTTGTCGAAGGGTATGCTCCTTTAAAGGCGATTTTCCGCCGATCTTCTTGTACTGCTCCTGCACGCGAGGTGCACGTTTCGAAGAGATAAGCCGGGCGAGCCGCTCGCGAAACAAGAAGCTCAGCGGAAAATTGATGATATCGGGATCGTTGAACAAGTTGAAAAGAAACGGCTCGACTGCGTCGAGCGAATCCGGCCCGCCGAGGTTCAACAATACGACTGCGATCTTTTCCTGCAAATATCCCCTATACGGTCTTTGAGAAAACCGGTTTGTCTTTTCCAACGCTTTCGATATGTGCGTCAAAGCACATTGCCATATTCCTGATCACCAATACTCCCGACCCGACCACCCGAATTCTGTCGGTCGTATTCTCCAGCAGGCCGTCGATCACGAACGTGTCGAGCTTCGGCAGATCATCCGCAAAATATTCGTCAAAATTTATTCCAAATTGTTGTCCGATAGAGCGCTTGTCTATCTCAAAATTACACATAAGCGACATGATCGTTTCTTTACGGATATGGTCATCCGATGTCATTCGATATCCGACGGCAGTCGGAGCCTCGCCGTTGTCGATCTTCGCATAGTATTCGCGTAGCACTTTAATGTTCTGCGCGTAAATGTCTTTGAACTGGCTGATCGCGGAAAGCCCGAATGCATAAACATCACAGCCCGATTTCGTAGAATAGCCTTGGAAATTCCTGTACAGAGTTCCGTTCCTCTGTGCGATCGCCAGCTCGTCGGTAGGCTTAGCAAAATGGTCCATGCCAATATAATCGTAGCCGGCCTGTACGAGCGTTTCGATCGTCATTTTAAGAATGCTAAGTCGTTCGTCGGCTGACGGAAGAGCTTCCGCGGGAATGACATTTTGGTGTTTCTTCATCCACGGAACGTGAGCGTAATTGAATACGGCTATCCGGTCCGGTGAGATATCGATAATCTTTTCGACGGTTTCGCGAAACGTGTCGATCGTCTGGAATGGCAAGCCGTAGATAAGGTCAAGATTTATGCTTTCAAAGCCGAGCTCGCGAGCCCATTCGACCGTCTGGCGCGTAATCGATTCAGGCTGAATGCGATTTACGGCTTCCTGCACCTTCGGATTAAAATCCTGTACGCCTGAACTCGTTCGGTTAAATCCTACCTCACGAAACGCCTTCATATGATCGAACGTCAAATTTCGCGGGTCGATCTCGACACTCGCCTCAATATCGTCGGCAAATTCAAATCTCGAGCGAATAAAGCCCCCGATATCCCGGATCTCGTCTGGACTTAGGTAAGAGGGCGTGCCTCCGCCCCAATGCATCTGGCCGGCTTTTCGTCGATCGCTGATCAGCACACGTAGAAGATCGATCTCACGTTTAAGATACTCGTTGTACTCGTTGATCAGCCCGCGGTCGTGCGTCACGCGCATATTGCAGCCGCAGAAATAGCAAAGGCGCTCGCAAAAAGGAAAGTGGAAATAGAGGGAAATCTCGCCGGTCTCGGTCTGGTTTGTCTGTATTATCTCATTAACGAGATCACCGCCGGTGAAATTCGTTGAAAACAACGGCGCCGTCGGATACGAAGTATACCTTGGGCCGGGTTTGTTAAACCTCTTCAGTACATCAATATCGATCTCTTCAAAACTACTCATGATTCCCTTTCCTCGAATATCAATGATATTTGATGCTTAGTTCCTTAACGCAATCCACAAAATAGCGAGCATTCTCGACCGGTGTCTGCGGCAGTATGCCGTGGCCGAGATTGAAAATATGGCCGCTGCCGATTCCATATTCGCCCAAGATCCTTTCGACCTCGCCTTTTATTTTATCGCGTCCTGCCAGTAAAACACACGGGTCCAAATTACCCTGCAGCGCCTTGCCGCCTGTGGCAGCTTTTACTTCCGCAAGGCTGCGTGTCCAATCCACGCCTATCACATCGCATTTTAGTTCGGCAATTTTGTCATATGCATTCACGCCCTTTGCAAAGACAATAACCGGAGCCCCGTTCGTCTCAAGACGCTCGCAGATCTGGCGTATGTAACGAAGTGAAAACTCCTCAAAATCCTGCGGAGCCAAAATACCGGCCCAGGTATCGAAGATCTGGACCGAATCACAGCCCGCGCGGATCTTCGCGTTCAAATATTCGACAATGGCGTCAGTTAAAAGTTGGAATAATTCGTGGACCGCTGCCGGCTCATTGTAAGCAAAACTCTTAATGACGTCGAAATTCTTCGTCGCGCGGCCCTCGACCATATATACCGCCAGCGTCCACGGAGCACCCGAAAACCCGATCAGCGGAACTCTTCCGTTCAGGCGTTCCTTCGTAATCGTTATGGCGTCCATAACGTACTTCAAGCGTCCGACAATACCTTCGCGACCGAGCCTTCGGATCTGCTCTATCGAGCGTATCGGTTCATGAAAGACCGGGCCTTTCGATTCGATCAACTCGAGTTCCATTCCCATCGCTTCGGGGATCACGAGTATATCGGAAAACAAGATCGCAGCGTCCACGCCGATTATGTCGACCGGCTGGACGGTCACCTCACTGGCAAGCTCCGGCGTCTTGCAAAGCGTAAGAAAATCGCTTCTTTCCCGTATCGCTCTGTATTCGGGTAAATATCGGCCGGCCTGGCGCATGATCCAGATCGGCGTCCTATTTGTTTCCTGCTGCTTACAGGCTCGTATGAAAATAGATTCTTGATTCAATGTTCCCTCAAATATTTAGAAAAGCCTTTACCAAAACCCTCAGCGGTTGCCGTGTCGGCGACGAAGCCAACGTTAAACGAATGCGACCTCGCCGCATCGGCTGTGGTAGTGCCAATGGCCGCGACCTTCAAACTTTCTGGTGAGCCGAAGACGTCCACAAACGCTTCGATCGCGGACGGGCTGAAAAAGCAAACCCAGCCAATTTCACCGCTTTCGATCATCTCCGTGATCGCCACCCGAGTTTCGGCTTTGATCGAAAGGCTCAATGTATCGTAAACTTCTGCCTCATCAATTTTTGCGATGCTGCCTAGCAGTTGGGGTATCGTTCGTAGGCTCATTCGGCCGCGAATGAAGAGTAAGCGCTTCCCCGCGAATTCTTCCGTTCCCAGCTCCTTTATCAGTTCCGTAATTGTGTTCGCCGACTTAGAATAATTCAGTTTAAATCGACCGCCGTTTAGTAACGCCCGTGAACGCTCGCCGAGGACATAGATCGTTCCGGAAAATTTGAAGCCCGGCCCGCCAATTTCGAGCAACGCTTCCGCGGAATTCCGGCTGGTGATTAAAATGCACTCGTAATCGTCGATATGGTCCAGTTTCTCTCTGAAATCGGTAAGATCATGGAGCCGCTCCGTCCGTATCATCGGCAAATTGATGACGTCGAAGCCATTCTCACGGAGCACTGCGGTGAACCGGTCGATTTCCCTGCAAACTAATACCGCCATAATTCGCTATATCGCGGCACCGCCCGCCTGTTCCGCGCCGGCACGAGATGCAGCAAGCACTTCGCTGGCCCCTTCTTCGATCAACGCCGCGGCGAGCCTGCTTCCAATGTCCGACGCATCAACAACCGGGCCGGTCATTGAACGGCGAAAATTAACAACACCGTCTAAACTTCCTGCCATTCCCTGGAGAGTGACCGACTCGCCGTCGATAGTTGCATATCCCGCGATCGGAACCTGGCAGCCGCCTTCAAGCGCTCGCAAAAAGCTGCGTTCCGCCGTAACACATGCTCGAGTCTCGGGATGCTCAAGAGCCTTAATGATCTCATTAACACTCGTGTCGTCTGAGCGTGCCTCGATAGCCATTGCTCCCTGGCCAACGGCGGGCAGAAGAACCTCGAACGGGATCTTCTGTGCGATGCGATCGTCAAACCCCAATCGGTGCATACCCGCATAGGCCAGAATCATGCCGTCAAAATCTAAGGCATCAAATTTCTCCAGCCGGGTCGGCACGTTGCCGCGGATCTCCACGATCTGCAAATCACGCCGGTAATTAAGAAGCTGGCTGCGGCGCCTGAGGCTTCCGGTCGCAACCGTGGCGCCGTTTGGCAATTCGTCGATCGCCGAATAGCGATTCGAAATAAACACGTCATTCGGAATTTCACGTTCGAGCACCGCTCCGATCGCGAGGCCTTCCGGCTGTTCGGTTTGCAGGTCTTTTAAGCTGTGAACGGCGATATCTATGCCACCGTCTAGCAGCTCCAACTCAAGCTGTTTTGTAAACAAGCCCTTATCGCCGATCTTTGACAGGGCGACATCCAGCAATTTATCGCCGGTCGTCTTTATGATCTTGACCTCTGTCTTAAGATCCGGAAACAGATCGGCGAGCCGATCCCGTACGAACTCGGTCTGCCACAGTGCCAGGCTGCTGCCTCGTGTGCCGATAACAAGTTTCTTTTTATGCATTAACGGCTCCTGCCCGGCTTGCTTGAACCGAGCGAAGCCTTTCGATAAGTTCGACGTGTTTCCGCACGTCTTCCTGAATGCTGCCCTGAGGCTGCATTGCCAATTTGTGAATATGCGAGAGATTGTCGATCAAGAGCTGCTTTATGCCTAGGATCTCGTTGACCGTCGCACGGCTCGGCTTTGTATGTGTTGCTGAAAGTTTGGGCATAATGGAAAGCGAGTAGTACCACATCAGAAAATCGCTCATTTCCTTGCCGATCATCTTTTTGATCTTCGGAAGATCGCTCATTCGCCTTTCGAAGTTCTCGTCGAGGACCGCGTAAAGGTCGTCGATGTTTCTCAGGATCACATTCGGATTGCTGGACTCTGCCGGTTCTATATCACGTGGTATCGCGATATCGATAAGCATGAGGCCCTTTGTGCGTTTGGCGAATTCGGATTCGTACAGGATCGGATCGGGCGAACCCGTCGAGCTGATCACAAGGTCCGTCTCGTCAAGCTGATCCCGAAAGTTTGCAAAATCGACTATATCGCCGTCGAACGAGTAAGAGCGCTGCAATTCCGATACGAGAATTTCGGCATGTGCTCGTGTGCGGTTCGTTATCAGGATCCGGGCGGTGTGCTTTTTTATCAACGCTTCAGTTGTAAGCCTCGCGGTTTCGCCGGCGCCGATGACCATAACGGTTCGATTACGGAGCGACCCGAAGTGATCCAGCGCAAGTTCGACGGCCGCAGAACTCACAGATGCTGCGCCGCGATGCAACGAAGTATCCGTGAAAGTGCGTTTCCCGATCTTCAATGCCCGCTGCGACAGTTGGTTAAGCACCTTTCCCGTCGAATTCATCTCCTGAGCATGAACGTAGGCCTTTCTCAATTGCCGTAGGATCTGGCTGTCGCCGACTACTTTGCTGTCGATACTGGTAGCGACGTCGAATATCTGGCGGCAGGCTGAACACGAAATATATGTGAAAAAATGCTTTTTAGAAACGTGGCCCGATACTTCTTTGAACTTTATCAGTTCGTCAATGTATGAGTCGGGATCAAAAGTTTCGGGATCGCAAACCCCATAGATTTCTGTCCGGTTGCACGTTGAGAGCACAAGGCACTCCGAGAGCTTACGCTTGAACAGCGATACCAGTTCCGGAACTTCGGCCTCCGAAACGAAAAGCTTTTCTCTCACTTCTATTGGAGCCGTTTTGTAATTGAGCCCAATCACAAACAGCATAGGTTGATCGGCCATTTTAGATCGTCAGGCCATTTCGGCCATTAGCTGAATTCGACACAGCGGTTTTATTACATCATATTGTAAAATACCCGCCCAATCTAATACGCGTCGTACGTTATCAATTCGCGCCGGCCCAGAGATAAGAAAGGCTAATACGATCTCAATCCCTGGCGGCCGCTCTCAGCTAATGCATACGCGATGCCAAGAATTGCAAAACCATCTAATCCTGTTTATAAGCCGCTTTCGGCTCGATTCCCTCGATTTATTCGAATCAGCATCAATCCTAAACCGGTTTTAGATGCGGAAAATTCCACACCAGCAAGGAGAAAGTTCGCTCCTAAATTTCCCATGACCAAATAGAAAAGACGCCCGGTGTTGGACGTCTCAACTTGGTGATAATAATGGTGATCCGACCAGGACTCGAACCTGGGACCCAATGGTTAAAAGCCATTTGCTCTACCGACTGAGCTATCGGACCACACGGCCAACTTTTGGCCGAATTAAAGATTTTACATATCGGATGCGGTGATGGCAAGTTCCATTCTAATATTTACGCGCTCGTAACGAGAACTTTCGTCATTAGGCGTTTCCCTGAAGCCATGCTTTCGGTACAAGCTTATCGCCGGCGTCAATTTTATGTTAGACAACAGATATATGCTCCGCTTGCCGGCCTTTCTGGCATACGTTACACATGCATCGATAAGTTTATCTCCAATTCCCTTGCCCTGATATTTAGGCGACACCGCCATCTTTGCTAGTTCAAATGTTTTCCCGCCGCTCTCAATAAGTGCAACGGTTCCCGCAACTTCGTCCCCAACCAAAGCAAAGAATATTTCACCGCCTTTATCAACGATATATTCCGCTGGGGCGTCCAGCATTTCGCGGTCGTGATCCTCCACAGTGAAATACCTTTCGATCCATTCGTAGTTCAGTCTTGCAAAGTCTTTCGCGTAGCGGTCGTCATACCGGACGATCCGCACGTCGTCCGAAGCGTTCATCGGCCTGTCCCTCTTTCCTATTCGCTGAACCAGCTTTCCATCACCGAATTCTTCAAAATGATGGTCTGATCGCGTTCCGGGCCGGTCGAAATGAGCCCGATCTCCACGCCGACCTGTTCCGACAGGAATTGGACATACTCCCGAGCCTTTTCAGGCAGTTGATCGAATTCCGTTGTACCGAGCGTGTCCGATTTCCAGCCTTGAAGCGTATGATAGATCGGCTTGATCTGCCGCAAGTCCTGGGAAACTGCGGGGAATGTATCGATCCGTTTGCCGTCTACCTCGTAACCGACGCAAACCTTGATCTCGTCGAGCGCGTCAAGAACGTCGAGTTTGGTCAATGCGATCGAATCAAAGCCGTTCAGCTCGGCCGCGTATCGTGTCGCAACCGCGTCGAACCACCCACATCGGCGCGGGCGCCTCGTAACCGAACCGTATTCGTTGCCGCGTTCGCGGATCAGGTTCGCCATATCCTCTTCGTCATCACGCATTTCCGTCGGGAACGGACCTTCACCAACTCGAGTTGCGTAGGTTCGGACGATACCCAGGACGCCCGAAATGTGATGCGGCGGGATGCCGGCGCCAACCGAAGCTCCGCCTGCGGTCGGATTAGAAGACGTCACGTACGGATATGTTCCATGATCGACATCGAGCAGCGTTGCCTGCGCTCCTTCGAGCAGGATCTTTCGGTTCAACTTCCGGGCTGCCGCGAGGAAATGCGAAGTCTCACAAACGAACGGCCGCAGACGATCAACCAGCGGCGATATTTCGTCATAGATCTCATCCGCACGCAGTGGTTGCTGACCAAATAGCACGATGATCCTGTTCGCTTCTTCGAGATTCCGCTCGATCCTAAGTTTAAGTATTTCAGGATTTAAGGCGTCAGCGACCCTGATGCCGCGTCGGCCGGCCTTGTCCTCATAGGCGGGCCCGATGCCGCGCAGCGTCGTGCCTATCTTCTCGTTGCCGAGGCGTTCTTCTGACGTATGATCCAGTGCACGATGATACGGCATGATCAAATGGGCCCGGCTGGAAACCTTTAATCGTTCCGGCGATACGTCGATTCCCTGGCTGCGGATCTGGTCCACCTCTTCGAAGAAGGCCTTGGGGTCGATGACCATACCGTTTCCGAGTACACAGGTCTTGTCGGGATGGATGATACCGGACGGCAACAGGCGCAGCACGAAGGCTTTATCACCGACATAAACGCTATGGCCGGCATTATGGCCGCCCTGGTATCGCGAAACAATATCAAAGCGGTCAGCAAGCAGGTCCACGACCTTCCCCTTTCCTTCGTCGCCCCACTGGGCACCGATTATTACGATTATCATAATTCAAGAATCCGTGTTTTGTTTGGACATCAGACGAACCGTTAGGGTCTTGTCCATTCGTAAAGTTCAACGTAATTCTTCGCCGCGTGCTCCCACGAATTATCGTCATTCATTCCGTTGAGCTGAATCTGACGCCAGGATTCACGGTCGGCGAATGCGAAAACGGCTTCGTATATCTTCTCCAGAAAACGCTGAGCGTCAAACGGACCGAACTTGAAACCGTTGCCCTTGCCCGAAACTGCGTCGTAGTTCTGTACCGTGTCGTCGAGGCCGCCAACGGCGCGCACGATAGGCACGGTCCCGTAACGCAGGCTGTACATCTGATTCAGCCCGCACGGCTCGAATCGGGACGGCATTAAGAATATATCGGCTCCGGCCTCGATCCTATGAGCAAGGCTTTCGTTATAGCCGCGATAGATCCCCACCTGCGACGGGGCATGATCGCGAAACCGCTGAAGAAAATCTTCGTAATGTTTTTCACCCGAACCAAGTGCAACGAAATACGCGCCGGATTCGATCAGATCGTCGGCGACCTGTTGAATAAGTTCGAAGCCCTTCTGGGCCGTGAGCCGCGTGATACTGGCAAATACCGGGCGGTCGAGATCTATCGGCAGATGAAACTGCTCGAGAAGCTTCCGCTTGCATTCGAGCTTTCCGCTCAGGTCCCGGCTGCTGAAATGCGCGGGCAGCTCCGGATCGGTCTCCGGGTTCCAGACCTCGTAATCAACGCCGTTCGTGATACCGATTAGCCTATCAGCCCGCTGCCGTGTGAGCCATTCCAAGCCGTAACCATTTTCCGGTGTTTGAATCTCGAGCGCGTAACGTCTGGACACCGTGGACAGCGTATCGGAAACCTGCAATCCGACCTTCATCGCCGATGCATAACCGTTGAACATAAAGGCGTTGCGTTCCCATTCTTCGCCAAACCCGAGCTTCCATAGTTCACCCGCGTCGAATTCGCCCTGATACGCCATGTTGTGGATCGAGAAAACCGTACGCGTATTGCGAAAATATTCGTCCCAACGGCGGCGCGAAGCTATTTCTACCGCGGCAAAACCGCAATGCCAGTCATTCAGGTGAATGATCTCGGGAGGTGGGCCGATCCTTCTCAAAAGCGTCAGCGCGGCTCGGTTAAAGAAGGCAAATCGCTCGTAGTCTTCACGATAACCATAGATCGAATCGCGATGAAAATACTCGGGAGCGTCTATCAGGAACGTCGGCGAGCCGTTGGCCTCGCTATAGAATGCCTTTGCCTTATAATGGCCGCCGCGCCACTCTACGTAGAGGTCGTCGATCGCAATATGCCAGAGATGGTCGCCACTGGTCTGCAGGTAACATGGCGTTATCAGCACCGAATCGACCCCGATTTGCGTCAATGCCTTCGGGAGCGCACCGGCGACATCGCCGAGTCCGCCGGTCTTCGAATATGGAACTGCCTCAGCAGAAATAACGGCTACGCGCATTTATGAACGAAATAAATCGTGAATAGAGAAACCGTTAGTATTATAGCGGCTCTATTCACGATTTACTATTTGCGAGATGAACGCGTTAGTTCTGCATGGAAGCAAGAAACTCTGCGTTCTTTTTGGTTTTCGACAGCCTTTCGAGTACGACTTCCATCTGCTCGACCGGCGACAGCGGGTTAAGGACGCGCCGCATGACCCAGATACGGTTCAGATTCTCCTTGTCGATCAGAAGCTCTTCCTTACGCGTTCCCGAACGCTGCAGGTCTATCGCCGGGAATAGACGTTTGTCGGACAGACGACGGTCGAGATGTATCTCGGAGTTACCCGTACCCTTGAATTCTTCAAAGATAACGTCGTCCATACGCGAACCGGTGTCGATCAGGGCCGTTGCGATTATCGTCAGGCTTCCGCCTTCCTCAATGTTACGCGCCGCACCGAAAAACCGCTTCGGACGCTGTAATGCGTTAGAATCGATACCGCCGGACAGGATCTTGCCCGAAGGCGGAACCACCGCGTTATGCGCACGTGCCAGACGGGTGATCGAATCGAGCAGGATCACGACGTCGCGTTTGTGTTCGACAAGGCGTTTTGCCTTTTCGATGACCATGTCCGCGACCTGTACGTGACGGGTCGGCGGTTCGTCGAACGTCGAGGAGATGACCTCACCGCGGACCGAACGCTGCATATCCGTAACTTCTTCAGGGCGCTCATCGATAAGCAGGACGATCAGCGAAACTTCAGGATGGTTCTCGGTTATCGAGTTTGCGATGGTCTGCAGCAGCATCGTCTTACCGGTACGCGGCGGTGCCACGATCAACGCACGCTGGCCTTTACCGATCGGAGTAACAAGGTCGATGACCCGAGCCGAAATATTTTCGGGATTGCTCGTTTCCATCGACAGTTGCTCGTCCGGATACAGCGGCGTCAGGTTGTCGAAAAAGATCTTCTCGCGCGACTGCTCGGGTGCTTCGAAATTGATCGCTTCGACTTTGATCAGGGCAAAATACCGCTCGCCTTCTTTCGGCGGACGGATCTGGCCGGAAACGGTATCGCCGGTGCGCAGATCGAATTTCCTGATCTGTGACGGGCTAACGTATATATCGTCGGGGCCCGGAAGATAGTTGTATTCCGGAGCACGCAAGAACCCGAAGCCGTCCGGCAGCGTCTCCAGGACGCCTTCCGAAAAGATCAGGCCGCTTTTTTCGGTCTGTGCTGCGAGCACCTTGAAAATGAGCTCCTGTTTACGAAGCCCAGTCGCACCTTCGATGCCCATATCCTTGGCGATATGGGTCAGTTCGCTGATCGACATGTCCTTCAGAGCCGCAAGATTAAGCATCGCCGGTTCTGTCGAAGCAGCGGGTGCGGGTTTGGAATCGTTCGAGTTTTCGGCGGGCGCCTCTTTCTCTTCGATCACCGTCTCGGGCGTTTCGTCGTCGTTCCTGACGACCTTTGCCCGTCGGCTTGGTGTAGTTTTTGTTGCCATGATTTATCCGTTTGAGTGGGAAAAAGTGTAATTTTTGCCTATGTTTACAGTTCGTTCCTAAAATGAGGGCGTATTATCAATGATTTAGAATATCTTGAGTGGAGATTTTCGTCGGGACTGCCGAAGTAAAGTCAATGAAATAAGCCCAAAAGCCTGTCTCAAGAAACCTCTGAGATTAGAGAATATTTCTTTTTACCATTATTCGATGACAAAAATCAACTTTTAATTGTGACTTTTATCAATAGCCTCGATTATTATGGCCCATAAAGCGTCCCGCCCCTTCCCTGTTTCGGATGAATACGGGATAACGCGGCTTCCGGGCAGCGCGGCTTCGATCTCCGCGAGCGATTTCTTTAGCTGGTTGTTCGACAGTTTGTCGGACTTGGTCGCGACGACGATATGGTTGTTCCCGTTGAAGACCAGCCAGTCATGAAGCTGTTTGTCGAGCGCGGTCGGTTTATGGCGGGAATCGACGAGATGAACGGAGATAACGAGCTCTTCCCGCTGCGACAAATATTCCTCGGCCATCTTGCCCCAATCGGCGCGCATAGATTTGGAAACTTTGGCGTATCCGTATCCCGGAAGGTCGGCAAAGTACAGACGGTCGTTCACCAAAAAGAAGTTGATGCTCTGTGTGCGGCCGGGCGTGTTCGAGGTGCGGGCCAATCCCTTTCGCTGCAGCAGCGAATTGATCAGCGAAGACTTCCCGACGTTCGAGCGGCCGAGAAACGCGACCTCCGGCAGGCCGTCGGCGGTCCAATGACTTTTTTCGAACGCGCTCTTTACGAATTCGGCCGATGTTACTTTCATGAATTTGTTTAGGTTGCCTTCGGCCCGAAAGGCCTCGATAAAAACGGGCTATCCGCACAGAGTTTGGGTCTAACGAAAGCACAGCCCTAATTTCCTGCCTTTAACGATCTTTCGCGGCCATCAAAACAGCAGCGAGCCGAAAATCGCGATAACCCAAGCGGCGATAATAATTAACTCCAGGATAGCATCCGCGAGATAGATCTTCGAAATGATCCCTTTCAGCGAATAGACGACATCGACAGTCATAAGCGAGGCGGAGCTGCCCACCGCAAGAAAGACGATCTCGGCCGTGACGTTATCGCGAAAGCCGGCGGCGGCCAGTACCAGCCCGATCACGGCGATCAGAATGCCGACGGTCTTGACCAGCCAAAGGTCCGTTTTCGGGCCTGTGACCGCCTGAAATGTACCGATGCTGACGAGCGGCCAAACGCCCGTGAGGAAGAAGAAAATCCCCTGCACGATCGCGATCCGGTTCATGGTAAAGGATCAGTCCACGTTTGCGGCAATATCACCCCTGGAGCTGTCCGGATTCCAGATATGGGCGGTATTGAGCGCATCATCGGCGTCGGATTCGAGCGCGTAACGCAAAACCTCATCGATCATATCAACGGTATGAATTGTCAGGTCCTCACGCACCTCGTCGGGAACGTCAGCAAGGTCCTTCTCGTTCTCCTTCGACATAATGATAGTCTTCAGGCCGAATCGGTGCGCCGCGAGCAGCTTTTCCTTGACGCCGCCGATCGGGAGCACTTTTCCGCGGAGCGTGATCTCGCCGGTCATCGCGACATCGTGGCGGGCCCTTTTGCGTGTCAGGGCCGAAACCATCGCGGTTGCCATGGTTATACCGGCGCTCGGGCCGTCCTTCGGGATCGCGCCTTCGGGAACGTGTATATGCAGGTCCTTTTGCCGGAAATCTTCCGGATCGATGCCGAGTTCTTCGGCGCGCGACCGGACGCACGTAAGTGCCGCGCGTGCGGATTCCTGCATCACTTCGCCGAGTTTTCCGGTCAGTGTGACCTCGCCCTTGCCTTTGACGAGCGTCGCTTCTACCTGCAGCACGTCGCCGCCCACCTCGGTCCACGCAAGGCCGTTCACGAGGCCGATCTCGCTTTTCCGGGCGATGTCCTGCTTACGGAAGCGGATCGTCCCGAGCAGTTCCTGGACCTTTTCGGCGTCGATGACGACGCGGAAGGAATCCTTTGAATCGGACAGGACGTACCGACGGGCGATCTTACGCAGGCATGAACCGATCTCGCGTTCGAGGCTGCGGACGCCGGCTTCGCGTGTGTAGTGCCGTATGGTCTCGAGAATGCCGTCGTCAGTAAACTTGAGCCTTTCGGGGTCGATACCGTTGTTCTCGCACTGTTTCGGGATCAGGTGCCGTTTGGCGATCTCGACCTTTTCGCGCTCGGTGTAGCCGGAAAGGTTCAGGATCTCAAGCCGGTCCTGCAGCGCGGGCGGGATCGTGTGCAGAACGTTTGCCGTCGCGATAAAGAAGACGTTGGAAAGGTCGTAATCCACATCCAAATAATGATCGCGGAAGGTGTTGTTCTGTTCGGGGTCGAGCACCTCGAGCAGGGCCGCGCTCGGGTCGCCGCGGAAATCGCGGCCAAGCTTATCGACCTCGTCAAGCAGTATCACGGGATTTACCGTGCCGGCCCGTTTCATCAGCTGTACGATCTGTCCCGGCAGAGCGCCGATATATGTGCGGCGATGGCCGCGGATCTCGGCTTCGTCGTGGACGCCGCCGAGCGCGAGACGGACGAATTTCCTGCCCGTCGCATTGGCGATGGATTTGCCGAGCGAGGTCTTCCCGACGCCCGGAGCCCCGACAAAGCAGAGGATAGTTCCCTTCGGGTTGCTGACGAGCTGGCGGACGGCGAGGAATTCGAGAATGCGTTCCTTTATCTTTTCCAGGCCGTAATGGTCCTCGTTGAGCGTCCGTTCGGCTTCATTCAGGTCGTTGAGCTCGTCCGAACGCTGTTTCCAGGGCACGTTGATCAGCCAGTCGAGATACGTGCGTGAAACAGTGCTCTCGGCGGACATCGGCGGCATCGCCTCTAGCCGGGCAAATTCCTGCAGAGCCTTCTCCTTGGCCTCTTCGGTCATGCCGGCCTCTTCGATCTTTTTCTTCAGGTCTTCAAGCTCGGCCTTCTCATCCTTTCGGCCGAGTTCCTTGTGGATGGCCTTGATCTGTTCGTTCAGATAGTATTCCCGCTGGTGTTTGTCCATCTGCTTTTTGGTGCGGGAATGGATGGCTCGGTCGAGCTGGCGTTTTTCGATCTCGCTTTCGAGGATATCGATCAGCCGCTGCAGCCGCTCCTGGACCGAAAAGGTCTCGAGCAGGACCTGCTTCTCTTCGACGCTGACGCGGAGGTGCGAGCTCATCGAATCGGCGATCTGGGCGGCCGATACGCCGCGGAGCGACGCATGCAGGGCGTCCGTATAGGCGTCCGGCGAGACGCGCAAGAATTGTTCGACGAGCGTATGGATCTTTTGCAAAAGGCCATCGGTCCTGTAACCCGATTCGTCGCTTTGGCTTACGCGGCGGACGTGGGCATAGAACATGCCGTCGGGGTCCTGTTCGATACGAACGGATTGGCCGCGTTCGCGGCCTTCGACGACGACCTTGATCTGGCCGTTGTCCTGTCGCTGTGCCTGCAGGATGCGGCCGAGCGTGCCGACGGTATAGATCTGGTCGGCGGCCGGTTCGTCGATCGTGGCGTCGTGCTGTGTTGCGAGGAAGATGTTCCGTTCGCCCGACATCGCCTGCTCGAGAGCACGGACGCTGCTGGGCCTGCCGATCTTGAACGCGACCTTTGTAAACGGAAAGATCACGACATCGCGTATGGGAACCATCGGGTAACGCTGAATGTCCGAAGGCATTTGATCTGTAAATTCTTGCATAAATTTGGGGGAAAGCAGTTCAGGGCAAAATCAGGTTAATTCTATTTACTCAAAAACGCCGCCTAAAATCAATATTAATTCGCGGCCGCGGGAGTTTTGCAAAAGAAAATTTGATGCTTCTATAAAGTGCGATTGGGCGCGAGTTTCCCAGAATCCGGCGGCAAATATGATCCGGATGGGCGTCCCCGAGCGGTTTGGCGGGAATGGTTGGGGTCGGGTGTGAGGATGTCCGTCAGTCCGCGCATCGATGGGATGATGGAGGTGGCGGGCTCGGTGAAAATGAACGGTATATCGGGCGCAGTGTTGTTGCAACAGCGCGCCCGGATTGTTCGCGCTCGGTCGCCCGCTTAGCGGCGCGTGAATGGTTGGTTAGTGACATTTTGATCGGTTTCGGCCGGATTTTTCAATAAAAATCATAAATATCATAAATATCATTAAAGTTGCCCTGTTTCGTAAAAATCGCTATTCCGGGATTTGGGAAGGTGTGGTTTGATGGTTCTCGCGGGATGTTCACCGCAGAGGCGCGGAGACGCGGAGTAGGGGAATGGGGGAGTAGGGGAGTGAGGGAGTTGGCGAGACAATGGATTATGGTTAGCTAGGATTTATAAGTTGCCCCGAGCTTTAGCTCGGGGACAGGTGCATCAACATGGGCCGGGCTTTAGCCCAATTTGGCTGAAGCCAGGAGGATGATTATTTTTTTGGAGTAGTTCGGCTAAAGCCGGGGCGTTTGTTGGACGGTGACCACGGGCTGAAGCCCGTGGCAATTTATGGGAGGAGAGCGCCCGGCAATTTTTCAAGAGGAAAGCCGGTGGCGATCTAATTTTGATCCCGGTGAGTGATATGCCCTTACTTCGTGCGGGCTTCGGCAATGGAAGAACCCACCCGCTGACGCGAGGTGGTTCTGACTTGGGGTGAGTGATTCGCCCTTACTTCGTGCGGGCTTCGGCAATTGAAGAACCCACCCGCTGCGTGCGGGCTTCGGCATTAGAGCGCGCCTTGGGCAATGGTGGCGGAGACTTGGGGCTCCGCGGTCCGTTCGTTTACGCGGCTTCTTCTTTTTGGGGGCCGATGAGTTCGAAGACGGGGGCTTTGCGTTCGATCATTTCGCGGGTGATGACGAGTTCCTTGACCTTCTTTTCGGAGGGCAGGACGTACATGGATTCGAGCAGGACCTCTTCCATGATCATCATCAGGCCGCGGGCGCCGACCTTGCGTTTGTGGGCTTCGCGGGCGATGGCGTGGACGGCTCCGTCGGTGAATTTCAGGCTGATGTTATCGAATTCGAATTTACGCTGATACTGTTTGACCAGAGCGTTCTTCGGTTCGGTCAGGATGCGGACGAGAGCATCTTCGTCGAGTTCGGTCAGGGTCCCGATGACCGGAAGGCGGCCGACGAATTCGGGGATCAGGCCGTAATGGATCAGGTCTTCAGGTTCGAGTTTGTTGATCGCTTCGCTGTTTCGCTGTTTGGCAGATTTTACGTCCGCCTGGAAACCGAGCGATTTATTGCGGAAGCGTTTTTCGACGACCTTTTCGAGGCCGATGAACGCGCCGCCGCAGATGAACAGGATGTTCGTCGTATCGAGCTGGATAAAATCCTGCTGCGGATGTTTGCGGCCGCCGCCGGTCGGGATGTTGGCGGTCGTGCCTTCGAGAATTTTCAGCAGAGCCTGCTGGACGCCTTCGCCGGAGACGTCGCGGGTTATGGACGGGTTGTCGTCCTTGCGGCAGATCTTGTCGATCTCGTCGATGTAGATAATGCCGGATTGGGCGCGTTCGACGTCGTTGCCCGCCGATTGCAGCAGGCGAAGCAGGATGTTTTCGACGTCTTCGCCGACGTAGCCGGCCTCGGTCAGGCTGGTCGCATCGACAATGCAGAAAGGCACGCTGAGTTGGCGCGCGAGCGTCTGAGCAAGCAGCGTCTTTCCGGTGCCTGTCGGGCCGATCAGGAGAATGTTCGATTTCTGAAGCTCGACATCCGAACGGCGCTTTGCTAATTCGAGCCGTTTGTAATGCTGGTAAACGGCCACGGACAGGCGTTTTTTGGATTCTTCCTGGCCGATGACGTATTCGTCCAGAAAATTCTTGATCTCCTGCGGTTTCGGCAGGTTGGTCCGGACGGTTTGGCTCTCGGTATTTTCGTCGTCATTGATTATCTCGTTACAGATATCAATGCATTCGTTGCAGACGTAAACGCCGGGGCCGGCGATCAGTTTCCTGACGTCGTTCTGGGATTTGCCGCAGAATGAGCAGCTGAGGAGTTCTTCGGGTCGTCGGAAATTGGCCATAGAAATTAGTTGTCGGTCAAGACAGTCGAGACGGTCCGGACAGTCAGAGAAGTCAAGACCGCGTTTGATTTCAAAATTAGTAGTTCCAACCGATCATGGGCGTCCGGACACTTCCCGGACAGTCTCGACTGCCTTGACTGTCCGGACTTCCCTGACTGTCTTTGCTACTTGTCCCTGTGTTCGATGACTTCGTCGATCAGGCCGTATTCTTTTGCCTGGATGGGCGAAAGGATGCGGTCGCGTTCGACGTCTTTTTCAACCTGGTCAAAGCTCTGGCCGCTGTGATTTGCCAGGATGCGCGACGTCATTTCGCGCATACGCAGGATCTCTTCGGCCATGATGCGGACATCGGTCGCCTGTCCGGTGGCGCCGCCCGACGGCTGGTGGATAAGGATGCGCGAATGCGGAAGCGCGAATCGCTTGCCCTTGGTGCCGGCGGTCAGCAGCAGAGCGCCCATCGATGCACATTGGCCGACGCAGATGGTCGTCACGTCGTTCTTGATGAATTGCATCGTGTCATAGATCGCCATGCCGGCGGTGATCGATCCGCCCGGGCTGTTTATATAAAGGTTAATGTCGCGTTCCGGGTCTTCGGCTTCGAGAAACAGAAGCTGTGCGACAATAAGGTTCGCGATCGTGTCGTCGATCGGCGTGCCGATGAAGATGATGCTGTCCTTCAGAAGGCGCGAATAGATATCGAATGCGCGTTCGCCTCTAGAAGTTTGTTCGACAACCATTGGGACTAATGCCATAAATTTCTCTCTCTAATAAGTTTCAAGTTTACTTTACGCCCGCGTTGAGTGATTCGCCCTTACTTCGTGCGGGCTTCCGCAACGCTTCTATCTCTGCTCTTTTACTTCTCTATTCTCCACTATCCGATTTGGCCGCTTTCTTTTTCGGCTTGTCGGCTTTTTCGGCCTTCGGAGCTTTTTCGGCCTTTTCGGCTTTGGGCTTTGCGGCCTTTGCTTTTTTGGCCGGTTTTGCTTCGGCTGTTTCTTCGGTTTCGGCGCCCTTTTCGGCGTCGCCGGTTTTGGCTTCGGCTGCGGCGGCCCTTTCGTCGACCCATTCGCCGTCGGTAACCTTGGCGTTATCGATCAGGGCTTCGATCGATTTCCGAGTGCGGAGATTTCCGCGCATGTTTTCGAGCCCGCCCTGCTGTTCGAGGATCGGCCGGATCTCTTCCGGAGACATGCGATACATCTCGGCCATTTTGCCGATCTCTTCGTCGACCTCGGCATCGGTCACGGTGATGCCTTCGAGTTCGGCGATCTTTTCGAGCAGCATTGCGCCGCGGACGTCATTTTCCGCCTGCGAACGCATTTGCGTGTACGCCATTTTGACGAAATCATCCTGGACGCCCTTCAGGTCAACCCCGCGCTGCTGCAGGTCCTGAGCAAAATTGTTGAGCAGGTTGCGTGCCTGATTTTCGATCAACGCGTTCGGTACTTCAAACGAGTGATTTTCGATCAGTTTCGCGATCGCATTGTTGCGAAGGCGAGCGTTCGCGTCCGATTCGGCATAGGTTTCGAGGTCGGCGCGAAGCTTCGTGCGAAGATCGGCGAGCGATTCGTAGCCTTCGTCGAGGCTTTTTGCCCATTCGTCGTTCATTTCAGGCAGTTCCGCACGGCCGACCGACTTGATCTTGGCCTTGTAATGCACGGTCTTGCCGGCAAGCGCGGGCGACGAGAAATTTTCGGGATAAGAGACGGTAAATTCCTTCTCTTCGTCCTCTTCGACGCCGACGAGGTTGTCGGTGAATGCCTTCTCGATCACTTCGTCGCCGAGCACGACCTCGAGGTTTTCAGCCGTGATCGGTTCGGCGTCCGGCTGGTCGGCGAACGTGCCTTCGAGATCGGCGATAACGGTGTCTCCGAGCTCGGACTTGCGGCCTTCGACCGGGATGAGCGACGATTGCTCGCTCAGGCGGTTCGCGATGAGGTCTTCGACCTCGCCGTCGAGCACGGGGCGGACGCGGCGGGTCACCTCGATGCCTTTATAGTCGGGCGTCGGGATCTCCGGCATTACTTCGACGTGGACATGCAGCGAAACGGGCTGCGAACCGTTGACCTTTACGTTTTCGGCGTCTTCGAGGTGAAGATGCGGTTCGGACAGCGGGCGTAAGCCGTGCTCTTCGATCGCTTCGGCGACCTTGGCGGGCAGTACCTGCTGGAGAACTTCGTTCTTGATCTCTTCTTTATAACGAAGGCGGATAACATCGAGCGGCGCAAAGCCTTTGCGAAAGCCGGGAACGGACGCTCCTTTTGCGTACTTCTGGCTGACGCGGCCGTATGCTTCCTTAAGGTTTTCGGCCGGGATCTCAATATGCAATTCCCGCTGTGTCGGGGAAATTTCTTTTAATTCGGTTTTCATTAATTAATTCAAAATACGCTCGTTTTAATCATTGAAAAGGATATCGAAGATGGCCGGGATTGTCGAATTGAGGGCGTGGGGGGAAGTGGGGGAGGAAATGGATCATGGTTAGCTTGGATTTATCAGTTGCTTGGGCTTTGGCTTGGGGATAGGGCAGCCTTGGCCGGGCTTTAGCCCAATGATTTGGCTGAAGCCGGAAGGATGAATGTTTTTTCGGGATGGTTCGGCTAAAGCCGGAGCATTTTCTGGGCGGTGACCACGGGCTAAAGCCCGTGGCAATTTATAAGTTTGGAGAGCCGGGCTGAAGCCCGTGGCAAACTGTAAATGGAGAGTTAGAGGACAGAATTTCACGCGAAGACGCAAAGATCGCAAAGGTGTTGAGTGGTGATATGCATCCGGAAGCCGCTGGATGTTCTCTGTGTCACTGAGCTTCTGTGGTAAACGTGCACTCCGCTACTTGTTGATAATTTAAAGCAGCAAGACGGACCAGCGGTCCGTCTTACCTGAGAAATTGGTGCCGAGGGCGAGACTCGAACTCGCACGTCTTTCGACGCTAGATCCTAAGTCTAGTGCGTCTGCCAATTTCGCCACCTCGGCGTTATGAATTTGGATCGAGGCAACATCTTCTGAGTTGGAGGATGCGCCCAATCTCCGTGCGGGCTTCTGCAGCGGCCGCAATGAAAGAATCTAACTAATTCGAAATCTATTGTCTAGCAGCGCTTACTTTTTCAGGTACTTTCGGTCGTATTCTTCCCAACTCATATTAAAATCGCGGTCGTCGATGTAGCCGGTGGACGAGCCGGGGCCGACGTATTTGTCTTCGGCCTTTTTGAAAAGCTTGTAGCCGCCGTAGCCGACCGCCGCGAGGGCGCCGATCCAGAATGCGTACCAGATGAGCGACGAAACGAGCCCGATCACCCAAAAGAACAGCATTACGCCGAAGACGATGCCGAGAAGTGCGAGAATGATCTTGATGATATTCATTATCCAAACCTCCGTTCAATTGAGATATACGAAATCCGCGGCGGGTTGTTCGTGCAATTTTTTTGTGTTGGCGTATAATCCAAATTTGTACGGACCGGGCCGAATTTAATTAGAAGAAAAGCTGATAGGTCTTAGCTGTTTCACAGGGTCATTTTGGAAAATAATTCGATAAACATAAAGAATGTAGCGGCGGCGATCGGGGCCGAACTGCACGGAGACGGAGCAGCGGCGGTTTCGGGCGTCACGCACGATTCGCGGCAGGCGGGCGCCGGCGCCCTGTTTGTGGCGATCAAGGGCCTGACGATGGACGGCCACAGGTTCGTTGGCGACGTTATGCGACGCGGCGCTGCGGGCGTTATTTCGGAATATGACCCGCCGGCGGGATTTGAGGGCGCGTGGCTGAAGACAGAGAACGCGCGCGAGGCGTTGGCACATGCGGCGGCAGCGGTTTACGGCAACCCTTCGCACCGGCTCGGGCTGGTCGGCGTGACCGGCACGAACGGCAAAACGACGACGACGTACCTGTGTTTTGCGTTGGCGGAGGCGGCGGGTGTTCGGCCGGCGATGCTGACGACGGTGGAATACCGGATCGGCGACAAAAGCGAGCCCGCGGTCAGGACGACGCCTGAGGCTTCGGACACGAACAGGTTCCTGCGGCAGGCGGTCGATGACGGCTGCGGAATGGCCGTGATGGAGGCTTCGTCGCAGGCGATCGACCTGCACAGGTGCGACGGGCTGCGGTTTCGGATAGCGATATTCACGAACCTGACGCAGGACCACCTCGATTACCACGGGACGATGGAGAATTATTACGACGCGAAAAAACGCCTGTTCGACGGGCGATTGGGCGAAAAGCCGTATTCATGCGTGGTGAACATCGACGACGATTGGGGGCTGCGGCTGGCGTGCGAGCTGAAGGAACAGGGCCAGCGCGTCATAACATTTTCGCAGAAGAACACGGCGGACCTGACCGCTGACGAGATCGACGTTTCGCTGATCCGCGGGACGTCGTTCAGGCTGAAAACACCGGCGGGCGAGCGGCGGATCACTTCCCCGCTGGTCGGCAGGCCGCATGTTTACAATATGCTGGCGGCTTCGGCGGCGGCGCTGGAATTGGGATACGGACTTGATGCGATCGAGTCGGGTTTGGCGGTGTGCGTCGGCGCTCCGGGCAGGTTCGAACGCGTGCCTAACGACGGAGATCTCGCGGTCGTCGTGGATTACGCGCATACGGACGACGCTCTGCTGAACACGCTGCGGACGGCGAGGGACCTGACCGACGGGCGGATCATCACTGTTTTCGGCTGCGGCGGCGACCGCGACCGGACGAAACGCGTGCCGATGGGCAAGGCGGCAGGCGAGAACAGCGACGCTGTGATAATCACCTCAGACAACCCGCGGTCGGAAGACCCCATGAAGATAATCGAAGATATCGAGGCGGGCGTTAAGCCGACGGGCGTCGAATTCGAGTCGATATCAGACCGCCGTGAAGCGATATTTGCGGCCATCCGCCAGGCCCGTGAGGGCGATGTGGTAATAATCGCCGGCAAGGGCCACGAGACGTATCAGGTGATCGGTAATGAGAAGTTTCACTTCGACGACCGCGAAGTGGCGTTGGAGGCATTGGGCCGGCTGGCCGATTGAACCGATAGAAAGGAAAAAAGAAGATCCCCGAGAACGTGTTCCCGGGGATCTTTTATTTGATCGAATTGCGGCCTATTCGATAGTTTCCTGAGCTGCGCGCCGGGTCAGATAGTAATAGACCGGTAGCCCGAGCAATATAAGGACAATTCCCGCGAGAGCTTGCGTCGGTGTTGTGTAAAGCGTGTTGATGAGCAGCCAGCCGGCGACGAGTAGGAACAGGATCGGGACGACCGGGTAACCCCAAGCACGGTACGGGCGTTCGGCGTCCGGATAGCGTTTGCGGAAGACGAACACGGACGACGTAACCAGCGCGTAGAAGATCCACGACCCGAATATCACATAATCCGTCAAAGTATCGAACGAGCCCGAAAGAGCCAGAACACACGCCCAGATCCCCTGCAGTACGAGCGCGATCACGGGCACGCGCGTTCCGGTCGAGAGACGGCCGAGCGAGCGGAACATTAGGCCGTCGCGCGCCATCGCGTACGGTACGCGTGCTCCGGTAAGAATGGATGTGTGGAGCGTGCCGATCGACGAGAGCATAAGCCCGACGGTGAACAAGGCGATCGCAAAGCCCGTCGCGATCGAGCGGGCATCGGCGCCGAAGAATCTTGAAACGACCTCTTTGGCTACCGAAGAATCTCGGGAGACGGACGCGACGGTCGTCGGGTCGAGCACGTAAAAATAAGCGGCATGGGCAAAGACGTACAGAAGAATGATCGTGATGATGCCGCCGATAAGGGCAATGGGCACATTGCGGCCGGGATCTTTTATTTCGCCGGCAACCAGCGTCAGGTTATTCCAGCCGTCGTAGCCCCACAATGCACCGAGCATCGCCGCGCCGAAGCCGGCCAGAAACGAATAGTTTGCCGAACCGTATGTCGCGGCCGCTGAGACGCCTTCGCAGGTGCCGCCGGAATTGAGCATTCCGAAATGACCGAATGTACCGCCGGACGCCCAAATGAAAGCACCGATGCCGACGAAACCGATCAGGGCGATCTTGACGAACGTAAGCGCGGTTGCTATCTGGCCGGTGATGACCACCGATGCGCAATTGATGGTCGTGAAAATAACGATCATCATTACCGCGATTATCTGCAGCGACGTCAATTCGTACGTGTAGCCAAAAATATCCTGCGTCAGCAGCGTCTGTTTCAAGGCGCCGTCAAGAAAATCGTTGAGGCCGATCGCGAAGACCATAGCGACCGATGCCTGGGCGCCGGTCTTTCCGACGAACATCATCATCCAGCCGTATAAGAAGCTGGACGCGCGTCCGTAAGCGTCGCGCAGGAAGATGTATTCCCCGCCCGCCTGCGGTTTCATCGCGGACAGTTCGGCGTATGTGAGCGCACCCGCCAACGACAGAAGCCCGGCCGCGATCCACGCGACCATGACCCATTCCGGCGAGCCGAGATTGCACGTCATCACACGCGCCTTCAAAAAGACGCCCGTGCCGATGACATTGCCGATGATTATGGAGATTGCCGCAACCAGCCCTAACCCGCGGATCAGGGAATGTTGATCGTTTAACTGGGAATTCATAATTTGGCGGTACCGAGACTTCGCAACATATTACGCGAAAACTCGAAGATTACGCAACGAAGAATGGAAGCGACGGCGGGCGTGTTAGAATTCGCATCGTGGATACGATCGATATCGCCGCGGACGGCCTGTCGGCGGCGCTGCTGCAAATTTCGGAGAATGAACATGTTTCGATGCTGGACAGCTGCGGCGTCGGGCATCTGGGGTCGCATTTGATAATCGCCGGCATCGAGCCGGTGGAGATCGTCGAAGTATCGGATGTCGACGCGGAAAGAACGCTTGAAATTTTCGAGGAGAAGCTGTCGAGCGGGATGGCGGCGGTATTCACGATCTCTTATGAATTCGGGAACCGCCTTCTGAACATTAACGGCGATGTTTCCGGCGTACCGGCGCTGTTTTTGGCGTGGTTCGATTGCCTGATCGTCCACGACTATTCGACGGGCGAAACGCGCCTCGTCGGCAACGAGGAGAAATTCGCACGCGTACGGGAAAAGATCCAGTCAGCGGGATTTCGAACGGGCGTGGAAATAAGCGGTGTCCAAGCCGGGTCAAATTTTACACGCGGTGAATATATCGCGGCGGTCGAACGGATAAAGGAACACATACGCGCGGGCGATACTTATCAGACAAACCTGACGCAGCAGTTTACGGCCGAATGCCGGTCTCCGCAGGATGTATTTGGGCGGCTTCGGCTCAATCATCCGGCGCCGTTCGCCGCGTTTATCACGCGCGTAGATTCGACCGTCGTTTCGGCATCGCCTGAGCGCTTTGTTCGTGTGGAAGGCCGGCGGCGGATCTCGGCTTCGCCCATTAAGGGTACGCGGCCGCGCGGGAATGACGAGCGTGATGACGCGCGGCTGCGGCGGGAATTGATCGAAAGCGAAAAGGATCGCGCGGAAAATACGATGATCGTGGACCTGCTGAGGAATGACATCGGGCGCGTATGCGAATTTGGCAGCGTCGCGGTCGAAAAGCTCTGCGATATCGAAGAACATCCGACGCTGTTTCATCTTGTGTCGACAGTAAGCGGCATTCTGCGGTCGGACGTAAGCTACGCCGACATTCTGCGGGCCATATTCCCCTGCGGTTCGATAACCGGTGCGCCGAAAATAAGGACGATGCAGTTGATCGAGGCGATCGAACCGGATCCGCGCGGCCTGTCGATGGGCGCGATCGGATATTTTCTGCCCGCGGGTATGTTCGATATGGAAGAGATATTCGATATGAGCGTCGCGATCAGGACGATGACCGTCAGCGGCGGCAAAGCCGTGTTCAACGTGGGCGGCGGAATCGTAATAGACAGCGATGCGGAAAAGGAATACGAAGAATCGCTGCTGAAGGCGAAGGCTCTGCTGGCGGCGCTCGGTGCGGGGAAATTGTAATGCGAACCGGTGGTAAACGTGCGTTGGGAACAAATCCCGGCCGGCGGTGTCTAATCCTCTAATTAAAAGGAGGACACGCCGATGTCGCAACCGCATATAAACGTAACGCCGCTGATCGATGTGCTGCTTGTGCTGCTGATAATTTTCATGGTCATTTCGCCGATGAAGCCGAGCGCTTTTAAAGCATCGGTACCTCAGGAACCGAGGAATACGGACGGAGTTAAAAACAATCCGGATACGCTGGTGGTGACGATCGAGAGGGACGCCGCGGTCGGGATGAACGAAAAGAAGAACCTCGCCACTGTGGACGACACAAAGGGCCTGATCGCCGAACTCGAACGTGTTTTCGGGCAGAGGGCGGAGAATATGAATACGGAGCGGACCGTGTTCATCAAAGCGCCGAAGTCGGCAGCATACGGCGAGGTCGCGAAGGTGGTCGATGCAGTAAAAATATCGGGCGCGGCGCCGATAAGTTTGCAGTTGGATGGGCTGAATTGAGAAGTGGGGGAGTAGGGGAGTTGGGGAGTTGGGGAGTTAAATGTATCTCAGTTGCTGCCTTGTGTTGCTCATGCTCTCGCGATGTCGCAAACATCTTTTCTACTCCTCCACTCCTCCACTTTCCCTCACTTGTTGGACAACGGAATCCTTTGCAGATTCACCAAAATGCTGTGATATAATTTCGGGGTTCGGAAAGCAGGCTTTTCGAATGGCCAGAACCCGCTCTCCAGAATTCCGATAGCAGAAAGGGTGAATTACTACGAGACATTAAAGGTTTCACCAAAGGCATCCGGCGCCGAGATAAAATCGGCGTACCGGCGGCTTGCGCGCAAGCTGCATCCGGACGTAAACAACGGTTCGGAAGAGACGGCACGAAAATTTGCGGCGATCGCCGAGGCCTATGAGGTGTTGGGCAATCCGAAAGAGCGTGCCCGGTACGACCACAAATTGCTGCAGGAACAGCTTCACAGTTCGGGCAACGGAAATTCCCTGTTCGATTCGTCGAACCCGCACGCACGTCGTTGGCGGCAAATGGTCTATGAAAAGCGTTTTAACGAGATCATCGACCGGATGATGGAAGAGGAACGCCGCGAATCGCTGAGGTTGGAAAAGATAATCTATCCGACCGTGGCGCTCTTCGTCTCGATCCTGTTCGTCGTGATAGTCCGGCCGAAAATATTTGTAAATTCGGCGGTCATCGGCAAGATCATCGTTGTATCTCTTTTCGTTGTCGGGGTAATTCACCTGATCGGCCGCATTCGCGAGGGCTACGAGCATTACACCTACGATGACGACGATTCCATCCACGATTCGATCCTAGACGACCGCGAGGTGAAGAAAAAGCCTTATTCACGATTGACAGCGACGGTTTTTCTGGGCGGCGGCATGCTGGCGAGCTTCGTGGTGGGGCTGATCATCGGCCATTACGTGGATTTTATTGCGATCGTCATGCCATCGATGTTCTCGCAGACGCTTCGGCCGGAATTCGTGCTGTATCCGCCGATAATCGTGCTGTTTGTGGACCTGATGCATTCGTTCGCGTCGAAGCTGGAATAGGCCAGCTAGTCGCTTGACAAGGCGGAAAGAGGCTTTTATACTCTACAGTTTCGTTGTACGGACAACACGTCCGTTTACGTATTTTAAATATGGCAAATCATAAATCAGCTTTAAAACGTGTCCGTCAGACCGAAAAGAAGAACGAGATCAACCGCGCAAACCGCAGCCGTCTGCGTACGCAGGTCAAAAAACTGCGCGCAGCGATCGCCGGCGGCGATAAGAGCCAGAGCGGCGAGCTTTTGAATCCGACCGTTTCGCTTCTCGACAAGATGGTGAACAAAGGCGTGATCCACAAGAACACGGCCGCCCGCTATAAATCGCGATTGACGAAGCACGTTGCCGAACTGTCCTAAACGGACCCGGCCAGTAGTTTTCTCCTTTGATCCCTTCGGAAGCAAGCCATCGCCGGTTTGCTTCCGATTTTTTCGTTTTGCATTCACCACCGCATTTCGCGGATAATTCCTGAGTTTTGGAACCGGTCCGGACATATCGGTATTACGACATACTGCTCGGCGCTTTCGTCGGCGTGCTGCTGTGCGCGAACCTGATCGGCGTGCACAAGGTGTCGTCGGTGAACCTGCCGATCTACGGCGAATTCATTTTCGGCGCGGGCGTTCTGTTCTTTCCGCTGAGTTATCTGTTCGGCGACATTTTGACCGAAGTTTACGGCTATGCCAGGTCGCGAAAGGTGATCTGGGTCGGTTTCGGGGCGATGATCTTTGCGTCGTTCATGGCATTCGTGGTCACGAGCCTGCCGCCGGCACGGACGATGTCGCACGACCAGCAGATGGCTGTAAACCTGATCTTCGGGCAGACGCCGCGGATCGTGATGGCTTCCCTGCTCGGGTTTTGGATGGGCGAATTCGCGAATTCATTCGTGCTCGCGAAAATGAAGATCCTCACCTCCGGCAAGTACTTATGGACGAGGACGATCGGATCGACGTTCGTCGGCGAGGCGGTCGATTCGCTGGTCTTTTATCCCGTAGCGTTCCTGGGCATCTGGTCAATGGAACAGGTTGTCAGTGTGATGATCGGCAATTATTTGCTGAAGGTCCTGTGGGAAGTCCTGGCGACGCCGTTCACGTACAAGATCGTCGGATTTCTGAAACGCGCCGAACGCGAAGACCATTTCGACCGAGGTACGAATTTCAATCCATTCACGCTGGAGACGTAAAATTACCGGGCGTTTTTGATAGAATTTAATCAGATGAGCCTCGGGCCAAATACTCCTATCATCGAATTTCACCGGCACGGGATCGCGAAACTTTCAGCGGCGATGTCGCGAAAGCTTGCGCTCGCCGTTGCCGCATACGCGGGAAAATCGGACATTGCGGACGCAACCGTTGAGGACCTTCTGAATTATTTCCCGATGCGTTACGAAGACCGTTCGAATTTTATCGGCATCGATAAATTGTTCGACGGGATCGAGGCGTCGGTAGAAATTTACACGCGCGTTTCGGGCGGGTTTCAGGTCGGCAAGAACCGCGGGCCGAAACAGCCGCCGCTGTATATTTTCGAGATAAGCGGTTCGGATGCCGCCAGGACGCAAAAGCCGGTCGTCGTTTTCTGGTTCTTGTCGGGAAAAGGCGCACATAACGTCATCAATTATTACCGCGATAGATTCGAACGCGGGACGCGGTTTGTAGCATATGGTAAATGGGAGTGGGACACGCGGCGTAATACGTTCGCGCTGAAGATAACCAAACCGGACGAATTGGAAATACTTCCCGACCCCGAAGATATTGATACATTCGGGCTGCTCAAGGACGCCGATGAAGCGGGCGAAGCGAAGGCGCTGGAAGAGGATCGCGGCGATCCGGAATTTGCGAACATACACACGAGCCGGCGCGTACCGGTTTACAGAAAGCTCGGGCCGTTCCAAACAAAACGCCTGCGAGAGATAATGTTCGACGTGCTGCGGAAATTGGACCGCGAAAAGATCGCCGAGAACCTTCCGGCCGAACTGTTGAAAAAACAGGGATTGATACCGCGCCCGCAAGCGATCGAGGAGATACATTTTCCGCCCGAGACGGCCGTATTGTCCGAATACGAAATGTTTCGAAGCCCCGCGCACAGGCGTCTGATATTCGAGGAATTTTTCTGGGTATCGTTCGCGCTGCAGCTTAAACGGGGCGAGCGGCGCAAGGAGCCGAAGGGGACGGTCATTGAAATTTCGAACACGACAAAGAAGCGCGTGCTGGAATTCATCCCGTTCGAGCTGACCAACGCGCAGAAACGCGTGATCAAGGACATTTTTGACGATATGCAGTCGGACGCACCGATGAATAGGCTGGTGCAGGGCGACGTCGGCAGCGGAAAAACGATCGTGGCATTTTCGGCGATGTTCGCGGCGATGGAGAATGGTTACCAAGCCGCGATGATGGCGCCGACGGAGATCCTTGCTGAACAGCATGCGCGAAATGCAAAGCGATTGTTCGCCGACACGCCGTATAGAGCTGAATTGCTTACAGGTTCGATGAAGGCGGCCGAGAAACGGAAGGTGCAGGCGGAGATCGCACGCGGCGAGATCGATCTGCTGATAGGAACGCACGCGGTCATTCAGGAAGGCGTTGAATTTGAGAAACTGGGCCTGGCGGTGATCGACGAACAGCATCGGTTCGGAGTCCTGCAAAGGGCGGAATTGCGGGCACGCGGCTATAATCCGGACATTCTCGTCATGACGGCGACGCCGATACCGCGTTCGCTGGCGATGACAGTTTACGGCGACCTGGACGTATCAGTGATAGACGAACTGCCGCCGGGCCGCACACCGATCAAGACGGTAGTCGTCGGCGAAGACAAACGCGAAGGCGTGTACAAAGGCATCGAGCGCGAGATAAGCCTCGGGCGTCAGGTTTATGTCGTTTATCCGCTGATCCAGGAATCGGAAAAACTCGATTTGAAGGCAGCGACGAAGATGTTCGAGGAGCTGCGCGACAAGGTCTTTCCGCATTTGAGCGTCGGGCTGCTGCACGGCAAGATGAAGTCGGCGGAAAAGGACGAGATCATGTCGGCCTTTGTCTCCGGGCGGCTGAACATACTGGTATCAACCACGGTGATCGAGGTCGGCGTGGACGTGCCGAACGCGTCGCTGATGGTCATCGAACACGCGGAGCGGTTCGGTTTGTCACAGCTTCACCAGCTGCGCGGACGCGTCGGCCGCGGAGCGGAACAAAGCTTTTGCGTTCTGCTAACGGGCGACAAAAAGACGAGCGTCGCGCGTGAGCGTTTGGGGATAATGGAAGAGACGACCGACGGGTTCAAGATCGCGGAAAAGGACCTTGAAATACGCGGCCAGGGCGACATCCTGGGAACGCGGCAATCGGGCATTGAATCGTTCAAGATCGGAAATATAATCCGCGACCTCGAGATCTTATCGGAAGCGAGGCGCGAAGCCGAGGATTACCTGACCAACAAACGGCTGTCGCGAGAGACCGCAGAGCTGATAAAACGTGCACGCGCCGACGCGCGTTTCACGCTGGCGGGCATCGGCTGATCAGGGCCTACTTAGAATTCAGGAGCTCCCGGCGTCCTCGTTCGCGAATTCTGTCAGCCATGTTCGGATCTCATCCCGAACCATCCGGAAAACTGCAATTTTCTCTTCTTCGCTACCCTCGGCCATCGCCGGATCTGTAAAATTCTTATGGATCCGCCGCGCGCTACCAGGAAAATAAGGGCACGTTTCCCTGGCGTGGTCGCAGACAGTGATTATGTAATCGAAATCCTGCCCAACAAATTCGTCAGCGGATTTTGAACGGTGACCGCTTATGTCGATGCCTATCTCCGACATCACCTCAATTGCCTCCCAGCGGACGTACGACGCAATGACGCCGGCGCTTTCGACCTCGAAACGATCGCCGTGATCATGACGCAGAAGGCCTTCTGCCAACTGGCTTCGGGCGGAATTGCCGGTACAAAGTATCAGGACCCGTTTTTTCTCGTTCATAGAAGTTAGATCTAATTAGCGGAGTTGAGCGACGCATTCCGGAGTTCAGCTGGGGCTTCGGGAAACTTTCCGCGCTGCCGAAGAGCTACGCGCACGAGCAGAATGAGTACCGGCACCTCGATCAAGGGGCCGATCACGGCCGCGAAGGCCACTCCAGAATCGATGCCAAAGACTGCGATGGCCACGGCGATGCCGAGCTCGAAATTGTTGCCCGCCGCAGTAAAAGCGAGCGATGTGCTTTTTGCGTAATCCGCTCCGGCCTTTTTCGCCAGAAAGAACGCGGCGAAAAACATCACGACGAAATAAATGACCAGCGGGATCGCAATGCGCAGCACATCGAACGGTATGGCTACGATGGCCTCGCCCTTGTATGTGAACATCAGGACGATCGTGAAAAGGAGCGCCGCAAGTGTGATCGGACTGATCTTCGGTAAAAACACGGTATCGTACCAATGCCTGCCTTTTGTCCTGACCAGTACAAATCGCGTGATCATCCCGGCGAGGAACGGAATACCGAGATAAACGAACACGCTCTGCGCGATGTCGGCCATGCTGACGTTGACAGCCGAACCGGAGACGCCGAACAGCGGGGGAAGAACGGTTACGAAGACGTAAGCGTAGATGCTGTAAAAGAACACCTGAAAGATGCTGTTGAACGCTACCAGCCCGGCGACGTATTCGTTGTCGCCTTTGGCAAGGTCATTCCAGACGATCACCATTGCGATGCATCGCGCGATCCCGATCATTATGAGGCCGATCATATATTCCGGCTTGTCCGGCAGGAGTAGGACCGCGAGGAAAAACATCAGCAGCGGGCCGATGACCCAGTTCTGAACAAGCGATATCGCAAGGATCCTGGTGTTCCGGAAGACGGACGGCAGTTCTTCATACTTAACCTTTGCCAGCGGCGGATACATCATCAGAATGAGGCCGATGGCGAGCGGAATGTTGGTCGTGCCGACCTGAAATCGGTTAATAAGGTCCACGGCCGATGGCACGTAATAGCCGAGCCCAACTCCGACGGCCATCGCGGAGAATATCCAGAGTGTTAAGTTCCTGTCGAGAAACGAAAGTCGTTTCGGCAATGCGGAGGTGTTCGCGTTCTGCATAAATAGTGGCCAGGCCGCTTCGGAGCCGCCGCGTGCCTGAGCTCGCGGCGGCGAAGCGGCAATTGGAAATATATTATTTCAAGACCGTAAAATGTTCACTAGCCGCCGAGCGTTCGCCCGCGGGGGCGCAGCAGGCGACAGCCGAACTCTCTGTTTCGGCGGCGGGAGAACAGCACACGCCGTCTCCGCCGGCTTTGAACGCCGTTTCTGGAAGATCGTCTTCAATCACCGTGAAAACCTCCCATTCGTTGCCGTCCGGGTCGCTAACCCATGCCTTATCCTGCAGCGCATAGCAGCAATCGGTCTGCATTTCGTCACGCGGCGAAAGCCCGCGCTCCTTCCAGCCTTCACGCATGGTCACAACGTCATCCGTCGATGCTACCTGAATGCCGAGATGCGAGAGAGCTCCCCGTTCGCCGAACGGAACCTGGTTGAGGGTGAAATTGAGCGGCGGTTCCTGCACGTCGAACTTTGCATAGCCGGTACGGACCTTGCTCGGCTCGATGCCGAACATCTTTTTGTAAAAGGCGATACTTTCCGAGACATCGCGGACATTGATGGCGAGATGTGCCTTGATAAATTCGATCTGTTTTGCCGTAGCTGACATAAATTTTTACTCCTTTGATAAAACTCTCATTTACGGCTATCCGTATTTGATAAAATAATGCTACGCCTCTCTTCTCATATATGTCAAGCCATAATTGAAATATGTTATAGTTTTTTTGTAATGAGCAATGACAACACCTTCGACATGGAGAAATTCTTTGCCGCACTAGCGGATCGGACGCGGCTCAGGCTTATCAACCTGATGGGCGACGACGAAGTGTGCGTTTGCTACTTCGCCGAGGTTATCGGCACGAACCAGCCGAAGATCTCGCGGCATCTCTCTTATTTAAAGAAGGTCGGTTTGGTGCAGGTGCGGCGCGATTGGAAATGGTCACATTACCGCGTAACGGAGCCGAAGAACGAGCGCGCGGCCAAAGTATTCAGGGAGATACGCGAATGGCTGAGTTCCGAGCCCGAGATGCAGAAAGACCGGAAGAAATTGGTGAATCTTTGCTGCGTTCCCGACGCCCGGCAGCCGATCAGCATTCAGGGCGCGCCGCGGCCCAAGATCAGCCCGGCAGCCGTTGGATAAGGCAAAATCGGTGACTTCTATTACGGCTTTCGTCGGCAATTTGAGCGAAATTTTCCCTATTGGAAATCTCCTGCGTTTTGTGTATAATTATTTTTTATACGTTCGCCTCGGTCTATCACTTACGTTTTATTAGTAATTTTAGGACGACTGCCGGGTCCCACAAAATTGGTTTCACTTCCTGTAATTCAGAATATCTAGGTTTGCTCATCATCATTTGATATGCTAATGCCATAAGGACAGTTTGAACCTTCAACCGGCGCCCTACGAGACACCATAATGGAAAATCGACGATCTGCTACTGCAAAAGCTTTTGGACAACGCCAGTATTCGGGCCGGAATGATGCCCGCGGCGCCGACGACCGGCCAAGGCATTCGGCATACAATCGGTCCGAAGACAAGGGAGAACGTGCAAATTTCGGCCGGCGTAATAGCGGCAGCGACGGTGACGGATCGCGCCCGAAACACGGAAAGCGCCCCGGCGGCCCAAAGCGGACCGAACGCAACGGCAACGTGCTGAGGCCGTCGGACCTGAAGACCGGGCCGAAGCGCGGCAGCAATGAATATTATGCGGTCCGGCAGCAGAAAATGCCGCCGCGGCAGCGAGCTGACGACAAAGCCAAGGGTCCATGGAAGAGGACGGACGAAGTGAAGATCACTTCCGACCTCCAGATCACGGACGGAAAATATCGCGGAAAGACATTAAGCACTATTACCGGCCCAAGATCGAAGGTCACGACGCGAAGGATCAGGGATGTAATGTTCCGCATTCTTTCGCGGCGGCTTCGCGCTCGCCGATTCCTCGATCTATGTTCGGGACCGGGCACGATGGGATTTGAGGCGATCTCGAGGGGAGCGATGGTTTCGACGTTCGTCGATCGTTCGGCCCGAATGTGCACGCATATCCGAAAGAACATGGAAATGCTCGGTATAAAGGACGGGCATGGCGAGGTGGTCGAGATGGAGATGGCCCCATACATGAAGCGGAGCGCCGCCAAGAAGCGTATGTGGGACGTCGTTTATTTTGCCCCGCCATTCGATTCGGATTATGACGAGGCATTGAGATATTTCCAGCGCGGATCGATCGTCGCACCGGGCGGGATCCTTCTTATCGAACATCATTCCGAAATGTTCTTCCCGGAATCGATCGGGCCGCTGCGACGCAGACGCGTCGTGACGCAAGGCGATACCGCCCTGAGTTTTTACGAGCGAAAACAGTAGCCTCATATGCGCATCATCGCGGGCACTTTCCGCGGCCGGCAGATAAAAAGCCCACCGGATAATAAAACGCGGCCGACATCGGACCGGCTTCGCGAAACTCTGTTCAACATATTGGCGCCGTCCATCGGCGAAGATACACGGTTCCTCGACCTCTGCGCCGGTACAGGTGCGATCGGGATCGAAGCCCTGTCGCGCGGTGCACGGTTCGTCACATTCGTCGATAAATCGCGAAGGTCTTGCGCTCTCATCGAAGAAAACCTAGACATACTCGGCATTCCCGAAGAGCAAACGGAGATTCATTGCCTGCCGGCGGAGAATTTCACCTCGCGCGATCACGAAGCCTCATGGGACATAGTTTTTTACGATCCGCCGTATAAGGACGAATACTCGGACGTGCTCTACGATTTCGGGGTGGCGAAACATCACCTGCTGAGCGAGGACGGGGTGCTGGTGATCGAACACCACGCGAAGAATCAATTGCCCGACGCGATCGGCGAGATCCGGCGGTGGCGCGTGCTGAAACAGGGCGAAACGTGCCTGAGTTTTTTCGAACGTAACTAAGCGCCGGGAATATGACACTGCTCGTTTGGCTAATTCTCTGCCTCATTTGGGGATCCACCTGGATATTCATCAAGATCGGACTCGAAGACCTCCCGCCGATCGGATTCGCGGCCGCACGGTTCGTCCTTGCGGTGATAATTCTCGTATTCATAATAAAATTCAGGAACATTGCACTGCCGCGGACGGCTCGTGAATGGAAGCTGATCGCGCTGACGGGCCTGCTGCAATTCTCGATAAATTACAGCACCGTTTTTTGGGCCGAGCAGTATATATCCTCGGGCCTAGCGGCCGTGCTGCAGGCGATGATCACGGTATTCGGGCTGCTGCTCGCCTGGATATTCCTGCCGAACGAACGGATCACCAGGATCAAGGTCATCGCGGTGCTTCTCGGAATCGTCGGCGTAGCCGTGATCTTTCTCGACCAACTTCGCGTGGATAACCTGCTGGCGTTCGCCGGCTGTGTCGCGATCGTCGTGGGCGCGTATGCCGCGGCACAGGCTTCGATCCTGGTAAAGGCAAAGGCAGGGGCGATGCACCCGGCCGCGTTGTCGTTCGGGCAAATGATTTGCGGGCTGCCGCCGATACTTATCTACAGTATGGCGGTCGAGGGCAATCCGCTGGATTTTAACTGGACGTGGCGGGCGGTCTTCTGCGTGCTTTACTTGACGGTCGTCGGCACGATCGCAGCGTTTTGGCTTTATTACTGGCTATTGAGTAAAATCGAATCGACCAAAGCGATGATGATCTCGCTGGTCACTCCCCTGCTGGCGGTTGTGATCGGCGCCGTGACATTGGGCGAGCGGCTTCCGCCGCAGACTTTCCTTGGCGGCATTATCATTTTGGCGAGTATCGGGCTGATCGTTTTTGGCGGACGCAGGGCGAAGACGGCACAGGCCGATTGATCAAATATGTTCTTCAAATTCACAACCGCAGGCGAATCGCACGGAAAGGCTCTGTCTGCGATCGTCGAAGGCGTTCCTGCCGGAATGGCCGTTGATCAAGCCGCGATTGACCACGATTTGTGGCGGCGGCAGCAGGGTTACGGCCGCGGCGGCAGGATGAAGATAGAAACGGACAAGGCCGAGATACTTTCCGGCGTGCGGCACGGCAAGGCGCTTGGGTCGCCGATAACGCTGATCGTCCAGAACCGGGATTTTGTGCATTGGCAGGACATAATGTCCTCGTCCGAGATCGAGGAACAGCCCGCGAACCCGAGGATCGTGAAAAGGCCGCGGCCCGGCCACGCGGACCTTGCGGGCGGGCAGAAATACCAGACGCGGGACCTTCGCGATATTCTGGAACGAGCATCGGCGAGAGAGACTACTATGCGTGTGGCATGCGGTGCGATAGCAAAGCAGCTCCTGCGCGAATTCGGGATCGAGATCAGAAGCCATGTTGTAAAGCTCGGGGCGGTTCCGAGTGAACCGCTGGAGAAAAGCTGGGATGAGATCTGTGGTATATCCGCTGGATCGGAGCTGAACTGCGCTGATGCCGCGGTCGAAGGCGAAATGAAAGCCGCCATCGACGAAGCGAAGGCGGCCGGCGATACGCTGGGCGGCATTTTCGAGGTCGTCGCAAAGGGCGTGCCCGTAGGATTGGGATCGCACGTTTCGTGGCAGGAAAAATTGGACGGGCGAATAGCTCAGGCTATAGCGTCGATACACGCGGTGAAGGCCGCGGAGATCGGGACGGGAGTGGCGAACGCAGGTTTGCCGGGTTCCAAGGTCCACGACGAGATATTTTTCGGCGACGGATCGTTTCGGCGGCGAACGAACCGCGCGGGCGGACTGGAAGGCGGCATCACGAACGGCGAGGAATTGCGCGTTCGAGGATACATGAAGCCGATATCGACGCTGCGAAAACAGCTCCGTTCGGTGGATATCGACAGCAAACAGGAAGACCTTGCTGCCTTCGAGCGTTCCGATATCACGGCGGTGCCGGCGGCCGGCGTGATCGGCGAGGCGATGCTTGCGATCGTGCTGGCGAACTCGATGCGGGAAAAATTCGGCGGCGATTCGATCGGTGAGATGATGCGAAATTTCGAATCTTACATGAACGTGGTCGAGAATTATTAATAAATTTGCCGGCAGCCGGAACCTTTTTGCGTTTCGGGCATCCAATTCTTTAGATTTCCCAATTTCATCCTCGGAGAAAAACAATGAAACGACATCTCTTCCTATTGCTGGTATTTGCAGCATACTGCATTTCGGTGCCCGCGCAGAAGATCGCGAAACCCACGCTGACGCCCAAGCCCGAAACCGAAGAACAAAAGGCCCTGATCATGGAAGGTATTAAGCTTCACGATCAGAAGCAATATGATGCCGCTATCAAGAAATATCAGCTCGTCCTGCGCGAAAATCCCGATTCCACATTCGCGCTTTATGAGCTTGCGATGACGCAATACGAGAAAGGTGAGACCGAAGCGGCGATGGAAACGGCAGTCCGCGGTACGAAATACAAGTCCAATGAACTTGCGTTGTTCTATCAGATAATGGGGAACGCTATCGACGACGTCGGCAGGCCGAACGAAGCGGTCAAGCTCTATCGCGACGGCATCAAATTTATCGAGGACGACAAAGAGATGGCGCGGCATGTTGCATCGCTTTATTACAATCTAGGGGTGACGTACGTTCGGCAGAAGAACTATAGCGATTCGCGAACGGCACTTAAAAAGTCGGTCGAATACAACCCGCAGTACGCCAGCCCGCATTTCTTGCTTTCAGAAGTATTTATAGGCGAAAAATACAAGATCCCTGCGGTCGCGGCGGCAGCTCGGCTGATCTCTCTGGAGTTTAATTCGCCAAGGACGCAGCGTTCGGCGGAAATAATCCGGGCAGTTCTCGCACCGGCGAAAAAGGATGATAAGGGCAACATAAATATCTTCATGGACCTTAACGCTCCGAAGGACGAAGGCGATTTCGGGATGTATGACCTATTTCTCGGGACGCTGACGGTGCCAAAGGACGATAAGGAAAAAGCCAAAACCGAAGAAGAGACGTTCGCCGACGGCGTCAGCACACTGATCGCCCTGATCGAGGAAGACAAAAAGCTCAGTTCGACCTTCATCGGTAAGAATTATGTACCCTTTTTATCGGAGATGAAGAAGCTCGGGCATGTTCGGCCATTTTCGTACATCGTTATGTTTCATGGGGGAAATCCGCTTGCTGAAAAATGGATCGCGGCGAATGGCGATTCCGTAATGGCATTTTTGAAGTGGGCAAACGAATACCGGCTTCCTGTAAAATAATGAGATTCCGGGCCGCGGTATTGGCGGCGGCTATCGTATTGATCGGATTCGGCTGCGGCGACCCGGCAGGAAATTCGGGAGAAGCGAAGATCGACAGCACTGCTGCAGACGCGGAAGTACGTCGCGTTGAAGAGATCCGTACCGCGATGAAAGCGATCGAGCCATTCTTCCGACCAATGGTAAAGCCCGGCCGGTTTGATTGGCTGGCCACTTATAAGGAGCCCGGCGAAACCTTCGACCAGTATATGGACGCCGACCCGAGCATTCCTACAGCCGAGAAACAGACGATCTTCGTCGTGCCGCTTGGAAAATTTAACGACGAACAGAAACGTGTGATCGCGATCGCTTCGGAATTTCTGAGTGTTTTCTATGACCTGCCGGTAAAGACCCTGCCAGCACGGAGCATTCCCGAGAACCTGTCAGAACGAGATGTGCGCCGGCCTCGGAAAAAGCAGCTTCGGCAGATACGAACAGGATATATTCTGGATAACGTTTTGCCGGAGATAATGCCGGATGATGCAGCGGCGTTGATCGCGTTTACGGACGAGGATCTTTTTCCGGACTCATCGATGAATTATGTTTTCGGGCAAGCGAGTCTGGACAGCCGTGTCGGCGTTTGGTCGCTGGCGAGGCTCGACGACAATGCAGACAGGCAGACGTTTACTGAGCGGACAATAAAGATCGCCGCGCACGAGACGGGACACATGTTTTCGATGCGGCATTGCACCAAATACGAATGCCTTATGAGCGGCACAAACCATTTGGGCGAAACAGACAGAAGGCCTCTGGATGCATGTCCGGAATGCATGGCGAAGATCTGTTGGTTTTCACGCGTCGCTCTGAAGGAAAGATATGAAAAGCTTGCGGACCTTTGCAGACGTTTTGGCTTAAACGGCGAAGCGGCGACGTTCGCGAAAAAGGCCGCTGCCGTCAGTCGCTAAAGCTACTTTCCGATGTCGCTCCGAAACTGCATTCCGCGCCACGATATCTCGCCGGCTGCCCTATACGCCCGTTCCAGTGCTTCGTTCAGACTTTCGGCCCAGGCCGTAATGCCGAGCACCCGCCCGCCTGCCGTCACGAATTCCCCATCAAAGTTAATTGCTGTGCCTGAGTGAAAAATCGAGATATTTTCGTGCTCGGCGGCGCTCTCGATGCCGCTAATGACGTCTCCGGTCTCGGGTTTGGCGGGATAGCCCGCGGACGCTAGAATAACGCATGCGGAGCTTCCGCCTTTCCAGCTAATATAAAGACCGCCGAGTGAGCCCGCGTCGATCGCTTCGCAAATTTCGACGAGATCGGTTTCGAGCCGAACGAGGATCGCCTGCGTTTCAGGGTCGCCGAAGCGCACATTGTATTCGAGCACACGCGGACCGGCGGGCGTCATCATCAACCCGAGGAACAAAATACCGCTGAATGGAAAACCTTCGTCACGACAGCCTTTGAGGGTTGGTTCGATGACGTTCTCGGTGATGTAAGAAAGGTCCGATGCCGACAACAGGGCCGCGTCGGTGAACGTGCCCATTCCGCCGGTATTCGGGCCCGTGTCGCCTTCGCCGATGCGTTTGTGGTCACGTGTCGGCGGCATAAGCGCGAAATTCTCGCCATCAGCGAACATTATCAGTGACACTTCCCTGCCGGTCAGGCATTCTTCCAGGACGATCCGTTGGGCCGCGGCGGCGCCGGCAATATCCTGCATCCCATTAACGGCGTCTATAGCTTCTGCGCGGTTTGCGGCGACGACGACGCCCTTTCCGGCGGCAAGCCCGTCTGCCTTGACGACGACCGGCGCGTTCTCATCGCCGAATTTTCCGCTGTTGAGAATGTCGATGGCCTCGGCGACGGAGGAAGCGTTGGCAAAGGCGGCGGTGGGAATGTTATGGCGAAACATGAAATCCTTCGCGAAGGCCTTGCTTGATTCGAGTCGTGCGGCGTCCTTGCTTGCTCCGATGATGCGAAGGCCGCGCCGCTTGAATTCATTGACGATCCCAAGCGCGAGAGGCGTTTCGCCGCCTACGAACGTCAGGTCGATCGCGTGCGATTCCGCAAATTCAGCAAGAGCTTCGATGTCGTCCGGGCGAATCGGGACACATTCCGCTATTTGGGCGATTCCGGCGTTGCCGTTTGCGCAAAAAAGGCGGCCGACGCGACGGCTTTTTTTGAAAGCGGCACATATCGCATGTTCTCTACCCCCTGACCCGATAACAAGAATATTCATAAATTATTTATAAATTTGGCCAATATGTAATATAATCGGTAATTGGCTCGGCGTGACACCGCAAATCTAAAAGTTATAACTAAATTTATCAAGGCTTCATGACTCGGTCATGGAAATTGATGTGATAGCTAAGTATAACATCTACTTTGATTTCAATGTCGCCGAGCGGCCGTCGGAACTTTCACCTGAACCAACAAATTAAACACGGTATTTGGTCCATGGTTTTCCAACGGTCGCCCTGTTCGAACGAGCATTGGGTATTCTGGGAGGGATCTATGTCCGGAAGTGAATTAAACGAGCTGACCGAAACTGCCGAGGTCAGGACAGAAGCAGACGCGGAATTTCAAGACAAATCGATCCTGTGCATCGACTGTAACCAGCAATTTGTTTGGACGGTAGGCGAACAGGTATTTTTCAGAGACAAACAGCTGCAGAATCCGCCGAAACGTTGCAAGGAGTGTAAGCAGGCTAAGAACGAAAGGCTCGCGGCAATAGCCAACGCGCAGGCTAACGGCGTTAAACAGCGGATCGAGGTCGCCGTGAACTGTGCAAAATGTTCGGCGACGACGACCGTTCCGTTCTATCCGTCACAGGGACGCCCGGTTTACTGCCGTTCCTGCTTTTTGGAAATGAATCCGTCAGTTCTCGGTGGAAACGGAAACTGATCGCCGCTCCTGCTTTTACCCGCCAACGTGTACATTCGGCCGCAGCTCGGGATCGGGCTCGGCCTGCCGCAATATTTCCCGCGTTACGGGTGCTGTGTCGCCCTCACCGAACAGAACATACCGCGCCATATACATAAGCGGATTGCCTTCGCTCCAGCCAAAATAGACGTGCGGGATCTTTCCGGTCGAATCACGCAGATATAGCAGAAATGCGGCGATAGCGTTCGGCACCGCTGGAGCCTGCGTACGCAAAACCTTATACCCGTCGATATCATACCCCCGGATCTTTAACCTTCCCTTGAATTCCGACGCATCGCCCGTTTCGATCTCGTAGAATATTACGGGATCGGACGATGGGATATGATTGTCTACGCGGCGCTCATGTTCATTAAAGCGATATTCGGATGTATCGCCGGTCTCGCGGCGATTTGTGACTATGCGGAGTTCGCCTTCGTCATCGATGTCATCGATGAAGCGTTGAGCTGTCTCGTCGAGCTCAATATTGTCGATCCGGACCTCAGTCGAGCGCATAACACGTGAAATGAACGACGCGGCAATGATTGAGAATATAAAGAACGAAGCGATTTTTATACCGTCAGGGCGTTCGAAAATGTTAGTTACGGTCGTATAAATAAAGACAGCGGCGATAACGTAAAACGCGGTCGTCCATCGGCTGCCTTCGCGGCGCGCGGATATGGAAACCGCAATGGCGGCGGACGACATAAGGACAAGGACGCCTGTCGCGTATGCTCCGCCCTGCGCATCGACGTCCGCATTGAAAAGGATAGTGACCGCAAAGCAAATTGCTGTGAATACCACGACCAGCGGCCGTGTCGCCCGCGCCCATTCCGGGGCCATGCCGTACCGCGGCAGGTAGCGCGGAACGATGTTAAGCAGCCCCGCCATTGCCGAGGCCCCGGCGAACCAGAGGATCAGGATAGTGCTAATGTCATACAATGTCCCGAAAACCTCGCCCAGATAGCGGTGCGCAATGTAGGCGAGAGCGCGGCCGTTTGCCTTGCCCGCTTCTTTGACCGTGCCGGCGGCCGTCTCTTCTGCAGTACAGGCGCAGAAATCCGGCACGTCATGCATTTCCGCCGAGCCGCAGTCGATCTGCGGGCAGAATTGTTTTTTTGGAATAAGGACGCTTGTGGAAAAACTGCTGGCGATGAGCATTACGCTCATGATCAGGGCGGCGGTCGTCAAGAGCTTTCGCGTGTTCGAGATCCGGTTTGGGCTTTTGACCAGCGGCATCACTGCGACGCCTGTTTCGAATCCCGAGAGTCCAAGCGCGAGTTTCGGAAATACGAGAAGCGACAGGCCGATGATCACGAAGATGCCCTGTGACCCGCCGGACGTTCTTGTTGCAAAAAGCACGTTTCGCCAATCGGCCAGCAGTGTGGGATGAGTTGCGGCCTCATACAGAGCTACCGCGATCGTGACGACATTCAGCAAAAGGTAAACGCCGACGAGGACCACCGCGATGCCGATCGCTTCCTTGAAACCCTTTAGAAAGATGATCCCGAGCGCGGACACAAGGATGAGCGTTATGATCACCGGATGCTCCAGAAAGGAGAGCCGGCTATGGACGAACGGATTTTCGAGCACATGGGCAGTAGCGTCGGCGGCGGAAAGCGTGATCGTGATAACAAAATCCGTCGCGACGAACCCGAGCAGCGCAAGGACGAACAGCTTTCCCTTCCAACGGGACAAAAGAGCCTCCAGCATAGCTATCGAACCTTCGCCGTGAGGGCTTTGCTTCGCAACCCATCCGTAAACGGGCAAGGCACCGAGGAGCGTCAAGAGAACGAGAACAAGCGTCGCGATCGGGGATAATACGCCAGCGGCTAGAAACGCGATTCCGGGCTGATAGCCAAGGGTTGAGAAATAATCGACACCGGTGAGGCACATAACCTTCCACCAGGGATGCTTGTGATGCGTGCTCTCGGGTTCGTGCGGGCCCACGATCTTGTCGGAGCGCTGGAAAAACCAATCAGACAGCCGCGATGACCTTGTCTTCATTGTTTAAAATGCAAAAGCCGCATTCGCAAGTCACTGCAAATGCGGCCGGTGTCAAAAAGTTGACGAGCCGTAAACATGGCTTGTGTTCCATTAAGCCTACGAGGTTAGCTGACGGGCTGGGAAAATGGAATTTCCCGCATCGCAACCGATGTTTCGCCCCAAAAAGTTGGTTCCCCCGCGCCGGTCCTGAATGCTTCCGGCTTCGGCCAATCAGTTGTCAAAAATCGGAATATACTCCTCTGCTGCGGCATTTGCAACCGCGCAGCACGGGCCTATCCGCCAACATGTACGTTTGGCCTGAGTTCCGGGTCGGGCTCGGCCTGCCGCAGAATTTCACGCGTGACGGGTGCGGTGTCCCCCTCGCCGAACAATATATACCGTGCAAGGTACATTATCGGATTGCCTTCGCTCCAGCCGAAATAAACATGCGGGATCTTTCCGGTACGGTCGCGCATGTACAGCAGTAGCGCAGCGATGGCGTTCGGGACGGCCGGGGCCTCCGTGCGCAGGACTTTGTAACCATCGATATCCACGCCGCGGATCTTTAATTCGCCGGTAAACTCCGAAGCGTCGCCCAATTCGACCTCATAAAAAAGTACCGGATCGGTCGCCGGGATATGATTGTCGATGCGCTTTTCATGTTCCTTGAAACGGTATTCACCTACATCGCCGGTCTCGCGGCGGTTTGTGACGATGCGGAGATCACCTTCGGCAAGATCGTCGAGGAAGTCTTCTGCGGTGTCGTCAAGCTCGATCTTATCGACACGCACCTCGGTAGTTCGAAGCGCGCGCGAAACAAAGGACGTCAAAATAATACCAACAACGAAAAGGCCGGCGATCTTGATGCCGCTGGGCTGTTCGACCATGTTCACTATCGTCGTAAAAACGAAGACGATCGTGATTATCATAAAGCCGAGCCACGAACGCTGTTTCTTTCGCCAAGCCGATATCGTCACGGCAACCGCCGCCGACGTCATAAGGACGAGTACGCCGGTGGCATAGGCCCCGCCTTGCGAAACAACGTCAGCCCGGAAAAGTATGGTAACCAAAAAGCAAATTCCCGTAAACACCAGCACGAGCGGCCGCGTTGCGCGTGCCCAATCGGGAGCCATACCGTATCGCGGCAAGTACCGCGGAACGATATTCAATAAGCCCGCCATTGCCGAGGCCCCGGCGAACCAGAGAATCAGGATCGTAGAGATATCGTATAAGGAGCCAAAGATCTCGCCAAAGTAAGTATGTGCGACATACGATATCGCCCGGCCCTCGGCCTTGCCGCCCTCAGCAAATTCGGCCGGCGGAATTAGAAGCGAGGTTACGAGGCTGCTGCCGATGAGCAAAAAGCTCATAATGATAGCGGCACCGGAAAGCAGCTTCTTTCCGTTTCGAATACGTCCCTGGAGATGGGCTTCGACGTCGGGCGACATTTTGGTTTCCACAAATTTTGTGGAATGGATAGCAGCCTTTGCGTCTTCTAGTTCGTGGTCGCTTTTGACCAGCGGCATTACGACGACTCCCGTTTCGAATCCGGAGAGTCCGAGAGCGAGTTTTGGGAACAGCAAAAGCGGCGCGATGATCAGCCACGGCAGGCTGCCCATCACGTCCGGGTGCGACCAGATCATCGCCTGCCAATTTCCGAACGCCTCGGGATGTAGGAAGATGATCTCGTACAAACCCCGGCCGATCGTGATGACGTTAAAAACAAGATAAACGGCGACGATACCGACCGCGAGCCCGATCGCCTCATTAAATCCTTTCAGGAAAACCGCTCCGAGAAAGCCTATCAGGATAAGCGTGACGATTATCCTGTGGTTCAGGAACTGCATATTGTGTTCGACGAACGGGTTTTCGATTATGTGCGCCGTGGCGTCGGCCGCGGACAGCGTGATCGTTATAATGAAGCTAGTAGCGACGAACCCGAGAAGCGCGAGGACAAAGAGCTTTCCCTTCCAACGCGACAACAGTTTCTCTAGCATCGAAATGGAACCGTCACCGTGTGGGCTCTCTTCGGCGACGCGCTTATACATCGGCAGCGCTCCGAAAAGCGTCAGCAATACAAGGACAAGCGTCGCGAAGGGCGAAAGTGCCCCGGCCGCGAGGAAAGCGATGCCGGGTTGGTAGCCGAGTGTCGAGAAATAATCGACACCCGTCAGGCACATCACCTTCCACCACGGATGGGTGTGATGGCGTCCCTCGGGCTCGTGCGGCCCTTCGATCTCGGGAACCCCGTGGTACATCCATCGCGAAAACCACCCTCTGTTCTTTCGGTTCATAAATGCAAACAAAAAGGCCGACGGGCCAAGCATGCCCGCGGCCGGTGAAACTGCAAATTGTGAACTATTCTTTCAACGACACCTGGTTCGTGGCAGCCGATCGTTCACTGAATAAAATAAAGCATTTAGATTTTACGCCATTTGGATTTGAGGTCAAGTATTAGTGAAAGACTTGAATGCTGCGGTTTAAAAAGTTAGAGGGCGACGTCTCCCACACCGTCGCCCTACGGTCACAAGTCCTCACCCCTCGTGACCAAATGTTCACCGGGGAGGTGAACAAAATTATTATGCACAATTCCGTTCAATAAGTAAATCGGAAAAAGCAAAAACCTAATCCGTCGAAATCACCCGCGTAAACCACGGATTTTGGAACTGTTCAACAGAAACGGCGCCTACGATCGCGCGGCGGCGGCCTCCGGTTTCAGCAAAAATACTGTAGTCGCCTTCGGGTGTGCCCGGGACGACGATGAGTTCGAAGCTCACGGCCGAAACGCCGTCGCCGTAATCATGCAGGCGGATCGAATCGCGGTCGATACGGAAAAACGGCGAATTCAATCCGAACTGAACATTAGCCAGGTCGAATTCACGGGCGCCGACATAAATCGTATATGAGCGGCCGGGGTTAACGGGGATCGCGAGTTGAGCCAATTGTCCATTGAATCCCACGAACCTGATTCCGGGCGCATCGTAAACGTCCTTGAGTTTACGGGTCGAATTTTTCGGATCCTCCTTGCCGGGCGAGACAATGCCAAGGTCTTGGACGGAGTTCCGGCCCTGTTTCGCGAAGCTCTGGGCAAACTGCCGAAAATCCCCCGAAGGCAGACCTCGGAAGACATATGACCCATCGGCTCCAGTGATAACTTGCCCAATCACCCTGCCAGTCGGCGATTCCTCGAGCCAGGTCTGGAAACCAGCGGCGGGCTTTCCATCCGCCAAAAGCAATTTTCCGCTGATCCGGCCGCAGCAGGATTCAGTTTCCGGGCTCGGGCCGTATAAAGATCTTACGGCCGACAGATCGTCTTCGGAAAGTGAGCGCGGGCCGTAGGCATTCAGATTGAATATTCCGTTCTTGGCGTAATTCTCGTGCATGGTGGCGCCTAGCACCATTGAATGATCAAGGCCAAGAAGATGTCCAAGTTCGTGCGTGATCGTCGATTCGAGGTCGAATGTTCCGATGGACCCATCAGTCGAAAATTGCTCGTACGGATTGAGCACGATGTCGGCTTCGGTTATCGAACCCTTGCCATCGAAGAAAACGCGGGTCCGCGCGGACGCATGTGTAAGATCCCCGTCAAAAAGCAAAAGATTTTCCGGCGTCGCGGCGATCGTGATCAGGCTGATGCCGTCGCCGGCCGGGCCATCGGGGCTGGCGGACTGTTTGTCGGAAGCAGACTCGACGAATTTGATATTCGCGACCTTCGACCAGGTCTCCAAACTTTTCCTCACCGCGGCCGAAATATCGCCATCGGACTTGATATTTTGAGAATCGAAAAGCGAACTGGAGATCGCAATATTGATCGAGGTCCGTTTCCATTTGAGCGCAGGCGACGGCGCACCGGCAGTCGCCGGAGCCGAAGCAAATGCCGGCGTCAGCAGTGCCGCCAGCATTAAAAATGCGATCGAATGGAAAATCCTTTTCATTACGCTTGGTCGGAACCGCCCGCAAATCCCGAACTGTTGTTGCCGGCATGCTCGAGATCCGAAAATGAAACAACAAGCAGCAACGCGACAAGTGCCATTGTTGCAATTACATAGAGAATAGCGATCTGTTCCAGATAGATAAGCGTCCCGATCACACCGGCGACGATCGCGAGCCAGAAAAGTGCAACAGTGCGGCGGCTGTACTTACTTACTTTGTTTGCCATAAGTTAAATCGAAATTATAGATTACTTACCGAATTGAAGATAATTGCCTATTTTACGCGATTGCATGCAGTTTCGACAACCATTAAATCGATGGTGCAGAATAATCCGCTAATCAATGACCCGAAGCGGCAAGCCCGCGGAGTTTAGATTCCACGTCTGATCTATGCGAATTACGGGCGGAAGCCGGCGTTTCGCACCGCCTTTTTGTGGGACGTCAACGATATCATATGGGGAAAGCAGGATGTCGTCGGCGTTGCCGGTTTTGATCTTATCGAGGTCTGCCAGGATGACCTGGGTCTTTCCATCCTTTCGGCGATAGATCTGAATGCTTTCGAGTTCCGCACCCTTTGTGGGGCCGCCGGCCGAATCGATCGCGCGCGATAGCGTTACCTGAGACCTGGACGAGATCTGTTTGGGTTCGGCCACGCCGCCGATGACATAGATCGGGAACGCTTCGGAGATAGTAACGATATCGCCGCTTAGGATCTGAGGGTTTGAGTCCTTATCGCCGCTGAGAAGTTTCGCGATCGTGACCTCTATCGTTCTCGACCCTGACTGCCCGGTCTTTAAGAACTCCCCGTTCGTGTCCGGCGTTTTCGGCGCGGCGCAGCTAAGGTTCTGCGGGCGAAAGATCGAGATCCTGCCGCTCGCAGTTTCGGTGATGCCACCCGAAAGTATCAGTAGTTCATTTAAATATACCGGCCGCTTGATGCGGAACCGCTGGGGCAGTCGAACGGCTCCCGAAAGGACTGCGACGGCGCGGTTCGAACGGTCGAGGATCCGTACCGAAACCTCGGGATTGCGAAGTATGCTTGATAATTCCTTACGTATGTCTTCGGCGATCTCGCTTTCGCTGCGGCACAGAGCAAAGATCTGTTCCGGTATCGTATCTAGTCCGTTTAAATAGCCTTCGGGCGTAAGCGTGCCGCGCCAATCGAATTCGACGCTGCCGATCACGTCTACGTCGACGACGTCTCCATAATGCACAAGGTGCGGCTGGTCCGCTCCAATGGATTCTGCAGGCGAAACAGCCGTTTGCGCGGCCGCCGGAATAAAGGCGGCGAAGGCGCAAAGCAAGGCAGCGATCGCAAATTTTCCGGAACTACTTGAACTCATCCAGATCAATGCCGGGTTCGCCGTCGCCGGTGAAAGTCTTCGTCCGGCGGCCCTGCCTGGAGTTTGAAAGCGCCGGTATGGCAAAGCCTTTGAACTCCCAATTACATTTGTCGCACAACAAATTAAACCGAAATAGTAATTTTGACCATAAAGGAGTAGGACGGTAGCCGCGTCTGATACGTTTGCTGGCACATCGGGGGCATTTTTGTGAAATCATTGCAAGAAAATGGTAACGGTTGTGATATTTGAGCTTATGGGTCAGGCATTGAGCTTCTTGAGCTTTTCGATCTCGTCGCTGATGCGTTCGGCAGCTGCGGCGCTCTCGTTGGATGCAAGATTTTCACGATTCAGATAATAAAGTGCGTCCTGGTATAGATCCTGCGCACGTTTATAGTTCCCCTTAAAGGCCGCCCTTTCTGCTCGTTCGATCCAGTCCCCAACCTTTATCGATAATATGAATTCGCGAATGGCCGATTCGGATTCCGACAATGCTAATTCGTCCGGATATTCCTGAAGCGCGGATTCGACGACGTCGAGGGCCTTTTGCGCCGTCTCGATCTTGTCCGCGGTCTTTGCCCGTGTTCGTGCTTCGCCCGTCAACGAACGGGCCTCGATCTCGGCCCACTGCAACAAGTGCAGTCTGTGCAGGCCTGAAATAACTTCGCGGCTGTGCCTGAACGCAGGAATACGCGGCGATCCGGCTGCCGCTCGTGCGATCTCCGACGCATTAAGGAGCAGATATTCGCGGCACATATCGGAAACCTCCCGATGGCCGTCCGAAAGGTTTGCGAAAAGCTGAGCGGCTTCCGATTTTTTCCTGATAGCCCGCACGATCGCGGCATTCTGCTCCATAGAAAGCTTCGGCGCCGGCCGATTCATACCCGCAGTCAACACCGTGCTCTTAAGGGTACGGTCGAGCATTCGCTGATTCTCCAGAAACCTGTTTCGCGCGTTCCTGAGGATAACCTCGCGAAGAAAGACCGCTATGACCATTAAAATGCTCGCTCCGATCCCGGCTGTGACCCAGGGCGTCTCTTCTCGACCGTCGTGCAGAATTCCCCAGACCAGAAAGAAAAATGCAGTAACGATCGCCGCCGTAAGGACGTAGTAATTTGACGCCGGCAACCAAAATGGCCTCCGGTGCCTTCGCGGCTGCGCCCGGTATTTATAATTAGCGATCGAATTGTCTGGTTTTCCGGTCAATGGCTGCTCCGATGGGCGTAGTCTAGGCCTGAAACCCGAACGTAAATTATAGTGGAATTTTTCGCTTGGAATGTCAAAGGTTTATATCGTCTGGTATAATCGTCCGGCTATGGATTCCAAACGCCGAAAGAAGGTGGAAAGGCCCGTTTTTGATTCGATCCGAAAGCCTACCGCACCGCCCGGACGAAAAATGGGCGGCGACAGGCCCGAAGAAAAGCTCCGGCCGTCAGGCAGGAAATCCAAACATAAGAACAAGGACCGCGATTCCGAATAGATGCCGTTTTTTAGCAGGAATAAAAAGAGGGTGGACGAGGAGCCGAAGCGCGTCTGGGCTCGTCCGGAGATGAAAGTTACCTTTCGAGCCGAGATCATGCCCGGCCGCGACCGCGAGCAGCGGACATTTCGGATAAAGGAAGTCCTCTCGAACGGGCGCGTTATTCTTTACGATTTCGCAGGCGAACACCGCGAAGGCGCGTTCGAGCCGATTAATTTTCTACGCGAGAAAGCAGCCCGCTGATCACCACTCGTACGTCCGCCCAACTTCAAGGATCTCGACATTGCTCAGGCAAAGTTCGTTTATTTGCAAAATCGTCTTGTCGCGGTACATCGGCTTAAGATTCGCAATATATATAGGACACTTGACGTGCTGAAATTTAGCCAACTCCGTCCTTAGCCGCGACGGCGTCAGGTGATGCGAAATATCGGCGAGGTCGCTTAATTCGTCGGGGAACGCACATTCTATTATAAGGGCATCCAGAGTTTCTTCTTTATTGACCGCGTCCCAAAATTCTTTTATCTCCGAAGTATCCCCGGTCATGGCTATCCTTTTATTGCCGTCTGAAATTATGAATCCGGACGACGGCACTTTGTGGTTCACCGGAACGGTTCGAACACTCAAATGCGCGACCGACACTTCGCAGCCAAATTGGAACGGCCGATATTCGACGACGGGGCCGAAATCGTTTCGGAGTTCTGAAAACCGCGGATAGACGGACCAGTTGAAAATGTCGCGTTCGAGAACTTCGATCACCTCTTTCGCTGCATGAATACGGATCGGTTCCGTGAGCGACGCAAAAAGGTCGTCAATAAACAACGGCAGGCCCGCTATGTGATCCAAATGGGCATGGGACAGCACGATATCGCGGACGGACAAATAGTGATTTGTCTCACACGCCATCGCAAGACTGCCGGCGTCGATTGCCACGGCATTGTCGATGATGAAGCAGGTGAGGTGCTGACGGGCCGATGCACGGCCGCCGGCGTCAAATGTGCTTGGGAGCAATTGGGCTCTCACATCGTTAGTTCCCCGAACCGCCCGCACTCGAACCGGTTCTTTCTACCGGGCACATGTCTGCCCGCGACCGCCGTCTATTTCGTACGTAGCGCCGGTTATCCATGACGCCTTGTCCGAAGCAAGGAAAAATATCAGGTCCGCAACCTCTTCAGGCCGGCCCACACGACCGAGCGGATGCGTGGTCTTCGAATGTTCAAGAAACCGTTCGTATGCTTCCGCGTCCATTCCGCTCCGCCGGTGCAGTCCCGACACCACAACGCCCGGGTTTACTGTGTTCACGCGAATTCCCTGCGGAGCCAATTCAAGCGCGGAACACCGCGTTAGCTGGTCCACGCCTGCCTTGGAAACGCAATACGCCAATACGTTGGGAAACGCTCTCGGGCCGGTGACGCTCGAAACATTGACGATGTTTCCCTTGGTTTTTGCGAGTTCCGGCACGCATTTATTCATCATGTAGAAAACGCTGCGCAGGTTTATATCGAGCATGGCATCCCATTGTTCCAGGGAAGTGTTCTCGATCGTTCCGTTCCCTATTATTCCTGCAGCATTTATAACCACGTCGATCCTGCCGAAGCGATCGGCGACGTCGGCGACCAGCTTATCCACCACAGCGGGTGAAACGAGATCCGCGACAAAGGCAGCGGTGTTCGAAATCGAGGTGCTAAGCTCTTCCAGCGACGCCTCGTTTCGGCCGACGGCGGCCACCGAAAAGCCGTTCTCTGCAAACAGCCGCGCGGACGCCTGCCCAATGCCACTGCTTGCGCCGGTTATAAGTGCAATTTTATTGTTCATCCTGATTTAGCCATCCGGAACGAGGTCGGACAGGTCAAGAATAGCAACTTACGATGTGGGAAACAATTCTGATTCGAATACAAAAAAAGACAGCCTTTTGATCAGCTGTCTTTAGTATTGGTTTGATGATTTTACTCTTTTTAGCAAGAGGCGTACACGAAAAGCGTACTCCATTAAGATTCACTCGGCCGCGGTTGAGTTGCGAAGAATTTCTCGATCGCGGTTTTCGTTTCGTCGCGTTTCCGTGCCTGGAAATCTGAAACCCAGGTCGTCACCGTTGATACCATTTCGCGAGCCGAATTCTTATTGCCTTTCGACGCACGTTTAGGAGCCGGTTTCGGAGTCGCGACTTCACCTTTCTTGATAACTTTGACCTTCAATTTATTTACCATTATAGCGTTCCTCCTTGTTCTGTATGAGTACAAATATGATTGCCTGTACTGTATGAATTGATCCCGCTTTATACTCAAGCAAGTCTGGTGCCAAAGCTAAGACGCTGCCCGAATTCCTTTTTGCGTAACTGCTAAATCTTATAAAGAAGCTCAAGGATAGCGGCTTTTTGCAATATGCAAAGATTCCGTGTTTATTTTGCGAATTGCTAAAACTAAATAACGACGCACCACACAGAAAAGTTCCAGATTTTTTTCAAACCGCCCATTCATTGCATTTACCGATACGGCGGCCCTGACAGCAGCCGCGCATCACACTGGTACAGTGTTTGCCCTGATACGAGACGATGCAATTCTTCGACGCACTTATCATCTATTTGGCGTGCGGCTCCCCGATGGCCGTTTATCATTATTTCAATCGTGCTGCCGGCAGCAGGTTGAGCCGTTTCGCAACCGCTTTATTAGTAGCACTTGTCTGGCCGTACTTTTTGGCCCGGCATTTACTAACGCGTAATACGTCGGCAAAACGTTTCGGCGATCCGAAGATCTCGTTTATTCAGGATAAGGACACCCACGCTGAGATCGAACGCCTTCGCAGGCGAATGGAACTGGCGATCTTCGAAGGAAAGCCGTCGTCGGAATTAACGGACTTTCGCGTAGTATTCGACCGCTATTGCGGGCTTAGCCTCGCACTGTCCCAGGACTGGCCGGCGGGCGATGCGATCCCGGAATTGTTTCGTGTCTCCGGTCACGAAAATGCTCAAATCGCCGCAGCGTGTCTAAACAGACGCAACCGAAGCAAGTTATTGCGGCATCAAATCGATGCACGCAAGAATTTCCTGGCGATGGTCGGTGCTAGTGCCGGCAAAGACGGCTTGGATGAAGCGGCCGCGGAACTTGTCTCGATCATCGGCGATCGGGAGTGCGAGCCGGTGGAAGTTTTTGCTGATGTGCCGCAAATTCGAGAGCCGCTGAACGTCAGTACATTGGAGAGAGAAGTATGGAGTTCCAGCATCCCAAAGCCCCCAGCCGCCAAACAGATCTCAACGACCTAGCGTCCCGGGAACGTGACGCAGAACTTACTTCAGTGCGGCTGAACGCTCTCCTCGATGCCAACGCCGAGATCGCCCGTGAAAAGGCGATGTTCAAGACCGAAGCCAATAGGCTTGAAGCGGAGACAATGTCCGCCCCACTCTCGATTAAGAAATCATTTTCGTACTTCGGACTAATGCTCGGAACGTTTCCGCCGGCCGCGGTCTTTCTTAGATATGCAATGGAAGCCGGTTTAGGCGGTTCCGAGGATATTTGGATCATTCCCGTAATACTGATCGTTAATCTGGTGTCTGCTATTGTGGGATTCTTTACCGGAAAAGTTGTAGGTTCGATATTTGCTTCACTGGAGCGTGCGCCTTGGGTTGCGATGTTGGCGATATCGCCGCTGATAGGGTTACTTTGGGGCATAGCGGCCGGCGGTGCCGGAGGTTTCATCATCCTAATAGTCGGCGCATTATTCGGTGCAGTGATCGGCGGTTTGGTCGGAGCGGCGGCGCTGCCGGCATTCGCAATCGGCCACCGGGCGCTTCAACGCGGTGAAATGATCGAAACCAAGCACTTTCTCCCATTATCGTTTGGCATCACGCTCACGATCTGCTCATTCATTCTCGGCCTTTAACACGGCGGTTTTGCCAGCGACGGCATCGGGCGTAATATCTAGGCAATGCTTGTATTGTTGCATTTATTCGCGCTGTTTCTGCTGGTGATGCTCGGGTTCTATGTCTTCGTCGCAAATCCGCGCAACCGCGCGCACCAGACATTTGCAGCGTTTATCGCATTCCTTGCCGTTTGGACCACCAAAGATCTCATATTCTGGAATTTTGCGTTCACATCGCAAGCGGCAGAGTGGTGGATATCGGCAAGCTTTATAACGGCGCTTCTGATGCAATATGCGTTGGCGGTTTTTGCGTGGGTCTTTCCCGAAAATTCTCGAACGCCTCGACGAAAGGCTGCCGTTGTTTTCGCTCCGGGGCTGGTTTTGATACCTGCCGCGGTGCTCGGGCTCTTTCGCGATTCGGCGACGGTTGACGGCTCGCAGCTCTCCATCGGCCTTTCGCCGATCGCCTACGCTTTCATCGCTTATATTTACTTTCTTTTCTTTTACGGAGCAGCGATCCTGTTCGGAAAATATCGGCGCTATAAAGGCACGCTACAAGGACAGCAGGTAGGAGCGATCCTGTGGGGACTTGGGATAACGGGCGTGTTGAAAACCCTTGCCAATATAGCGTTTCCGCTCGTTGGCGATTACAGTCTTCTGCCGTTCAGCTCGATATTTGTATTACCGGGCGTATTGATCTACGCCTACGCCATTCTGAATTTCCGTCTGTTCTCACTGCAAACGGCTCTGCATCAATTTCGCCTGTTCCCGATCACCTATAAGATTGCCCTGAGCATCGCGACTGTGGCCATATGCAGCTTCGTGCTGTTTCAGGTACCGATCGTCTGGTGGGCATTCCAAGACGGGATGAATTTCGAGGCCTGGCGGAAATACCTGGTTTTCAGCGTCATATCGGCACTTGTTCCGAACCTATTGCTGGTACTGCTTGTCCTGAGGGTCATTTCGCGTCCGCTGCAAAAGATCACGCTTGCTGCCGTACAGGTTCGCGAGGGCAGTTACGGGACGCAGATCGACCTGCGCAAGAGCAACGATGAGATCGGCCTGCTCGCCGATTCATTCAACGAAATGAGCCGGAAAATGGCCGCGGACATCGAGCAGTTTCGGCGCTTGAACGAACAGCTCATCCGCGCCGAAAAACTAGCCGCTATGGGAACGCTCGCCGCGGGCGTTGCTCACGAGGTTAACAATCCGCTGGCATCCATTTCATCGCTGATCCAGATGCTTAAGAGTTCCGATGGCCTGCCGCCGGAATCCCAAGAGATGCTTCAGCTTATTTCGACCCAGATCCAGCGAATAACGCGCGTTACAAAGGACATGACCGACTTCGCACGGGCGCGTCCCGCGGCAAAGAGCGACATAGATATAGCTAGGGTTGTTGAAACGAGTCTAAGGCTGGCGAGCTTCGATTCAGCATTTCAGAATTTGCGGGTCCGCACCGAATTCGATGACGAGATGCCGCCGCTTCATGCCGACAAAGACCAAATGCAGCAGGTATTTCTTAACTTGCTCCTGAATGCGCGCGATGCCATGCCTGGCGGGGGCGACTTGTTGGTCCGGGCATTCAGAAAAGACGACTCCGTTGCCATCGAGATCAGCGATTCCGGCCCGGGTATTGAGGATGACGCGTCTAAAAAGATCTTCGACCCGTTCTTTACGACAAAGCCGGCGGGCAAAGGGACTGGGCTGGGGCTGGCGGTCTGTTACGGAATCGTCACCGCTCACGGTGGCAAAATTGAAACGAGGCCGAATCGTCCGTCCGGCACTTGCTTTATCGTTAGTTTACCGACAATACCCGCGAACGGCAGTAGTGAATCCAAATAAAAACGGCAGACCGGTTAAGGCCTGCCGTGTGGGAGGGATCTTTCTCCCCAGAGCTTAGCGAACGTAGTATCTGCGTCCGTTCTGCGTGTAGAACTGGCGTCCGTTCGATGATCTGTAATAACGGCGTCCGTTTCGTGTATAGAGATACGTACCACCCGCTCCCGCAAGGCTGCCTACAATAAGCCCTGTTTTACCGCCAATCGCGGCACCGGTTCCTGCACCGACAAGCGTTCCGCCGGCAACTTTGGTCCAGCGGCGAGCCGCGCTGTTCGGATGGCTGCGCTTCATTCCCTTACGGCTGGTCGCATAAAGGGCGCCGGCACCCGCTCCGATAAGTGCGCCGTTGCGACCGCGTCCGATCAGGCCGCCCGCAAGTGCGCTGCCCCCGATGATCGCGGCGTTCGTTTTCCAGCCACGATATTTACTGCGGCGCCGCGTCTGTCCCATAGCGTCCGGAACCAGCATCGCCAAACCGAATGTCATCAGAACCGCTAAAACCAGAATCTTCTTCATAAAAAGGTCTCCCCAAAAAGTAATATTTGCCGCCACGGTCTATTCAAAGCCCGTGCCAGGCCGTGCTCCGACCGCAGATCGTTGATTTTACAAGGACTTAGCAGCAGGGCCGTACAACACGCCGAATGGCTTATGCCCGATATCGTGCGTAGATTCTTGACACGCGCACCATTTCGTTGCAAGTTATCAGTACATACCGCTTCGAGAATTCTTTTTTATTCAGAGGAAACTTAAATGAACAGATTAATTTTTGTGGTCTGTGCCGTCCTGCTTTACGCATTTGCCGTCGCCGGACAGGACAGGCCGACCGCCTTCATCAACGCCCGGATAATTCCGATCGTTGGACAGCCCATCGAACCGGGCGTACTGCTGGTTCAAAACGGCAAGATCACGGCCGTTGGCGATGCCCGTACGGTCAGGCTTTCATCAGACGTTCAGGTATTCGACATGGCCGGCAAGGTCATAATGCCCGGACTTGTTGACTCGCATAGCCACGTCGGAGAAGGCTCCGGCGGCGACGGTTCGAATCCGATCCAGCCGGATGTTCGGCTGCTCGACGGGTTGAATGTACGTGCGGCAAGCCTGCAGCGTGCACAGTCCGGCGGCATCACGACGGTAAATGTCATGCCGGGTTCAGGACACCTGGACAGCGGTCAAACATTGTACATCAAACTCCGCGACAACGCGGTGAAGGTCGACGACCTGCTGATTTTCGATTCTAACGGACGTTACGCCGGCGGGATAAAATTCGCTAACGGCACAAACCCGATCCGCTCCGGCGGCGGAGGCTTTCCCGGCACGCGTGCAAAATCGGCGGCTCTGGTCCGCGAGCAGTTCATCAAGGCACAGGAATATCGTGAAAAGGTCCGGAAGGCAGGCGGAGATGCATCAAAGTTGCCCCCGCGCGACCTAGCGATGGAGGCGCTTGTTGACGTTCTCGACGGAAAGCGCGTCGTGCACTTTCATACGCACCGCCATGACGACATCCTGACCGCGCTGCGGCTGCAAAAGGAATTCGGTTTCCGTATCGTTTTACAGCACGTTTCTGAAGCCTGGAAGGTAGCCGACGAGATCGCTGCCGCTAAGGCTCCCGCGTCGATAATCCTTCTTGATTCGCCGGGCGGAAAACTCGAAACGACCGATATTAGATTGGAAAACGGCGTAGCGCTCGAAAAGGCGGGCGTGCTGACCGGTTTTCACACCGATGACTATATCACTGATTCACGCCTGTTCCTGCGTTCAGCAGGGCTTGGCGTTCGCGCCGGAATGTCGCGCGATAAGGCTCTTTATGGAATGACGATGGCGAACGCCATCATGCTCGACCTGCAGGACCGCATCGGATCGCTGGAAACGGGGAAGGATGCAGATTTCATCGTCCTGTCCGGCGACCCGCTCAGCGTTTACACGCACGTTCTCGAGACGTGGGTCGAGGGCAAAAAGGTATTTGACCGCGCCGATCCGAAGGACAGGCTGATTGCCGTGGGCGGACACGGTGCGACCAATGACGGCGAAGCGCACATCGACTGCTTCGACGGCGACATGGGAGGTGGACACTAATGAAGATCAGGAATTTCATGAAAATATCGTTACGTGCCGCCATCGTCGCTGTCGCGGTCATGGCTACATTCACCGGAATTAACGCGCAGATCGCCGTTAAAGGTGAGATGGTTTGGACAATGGCCGGCGAGCCCATCGCCAATGGCGTCGTGCTGGTCAACAACGGAAAGATCGAGGCCGTCGGCACTGCCGCTCAGGTCAAGATTCCCGCAAATTACCGCGTGATCAACGCAAAGGTCGTCACACCGGGCTTGATCGACGCGCACAGTGTCGTGGGGTTGAATGGCTATCTGAATCAGCCGCACGACCAGATGGCGCTGGACGGCAGTGGAACGATCCAACCGGAGCTCCGCGCGATCGACGCCTACAACGCTGAGGAAAGATTGATCGAATGGATACGCGGTTTCGGCGTGACAACGATCCACACTGGCCATCAGCCATCGGCACTTATATCTGGACAGACGATGGTCGCGAAGACGACGGGCAAGAACGTTGATGAAGCCACGATCGTACCGGCCGCCATGGTGGCCGTCACCTTGGGCCAATCGGCATTGGCGGGCCAGGGAAGGTCGCCCGGAACACGCGCAAAACAGGCGGCGCTTCTGCGCGCGGAATTGATCAAAGCACAGGAGAACTCCAAAAAGTCCGAAGCGCCGAAAGACCTGAAGTCCGAGATCATGATCCGAATCATCAAGCGTGAGATACCCCTGATGATAACCGCTCATCGGGCTCAGGACATTATTACCGCTTTGCGCCTTGCGAAGGAATTCAACCTCCGGATCGTGCTGGACGGCGTTTCGGAAGCGCTGCTTGTAATGGATGACATAAAGGCGTCGGGCTTTCCTGTGTTCGTTCATCCGACGATGGCGCGGGCCGGCGGCGAGACCGAAGGAATGTCAATGGAGACCGCATCAAAACTGAAGGCCGCCGGAATTCCGGTCGCACTGCAGAGCGGCTATGAAGGATACGTTCCGAAGACACGCGTAGTGCTTTTCGAGGCGGGCGTTGCCGCTGCCAACGGCATGTCGAAACGCGACGCTCTTGCACTGATTACGATCGATGCTGCAAAGATCCTAGGACTCGAAGGCAGAATCGGTTCGCTCGAGAAAGGAAAGGATGCGGACATCGCAATGTACGACGGCGATCCGTTCGAATATACGACGCACTGTATCGGCACTATCATTAACGGACGTGTTGTCAGCGAAACCGTTAGATAAAAACAGCTCGGGGCGGTTCGCCGCAAAGCTTTCCGCCTCGATGTTTATTGACTCTTACGACTCTGATATCCTTTTCGGCTTGAAATTTTCAGCCCCTTCTTTCCGCTCTTCAGGCTGACATTCAGGTCGTGCCATTTGCCATCCGAGGCCCCGGGCACGAAACCGATCACATACTGGCTTCGGACGTCGTTCAACAGCCTCTTCCCCATCGCCGCCAAATACGCCGTATCCCTGGATTCGGCGACCGCCGAACCGCCGCCAGTCGATCTACTTACGTCCTCGATCAAAGCACGGTCGATAGCGGTTGCTCCGCCCATGTCGATCCGTTCACGTGGTCCGTTTCGGAATAGGTCCGAATACGTCGCCCGGCGGGCGTCTCCGGAATCGAACGTGAGCGAATAAACCGGCAGATTCACCGCGCGTAGATGTTCCTTGAGCTTTTTAAGGCTGTGATGCGATGAATTGTCAGCGCCGTCGGTCATCACGATCAGGACTTTCTTGGAATTTTCAGAGTGCGATAGTTTTTCCGATGCCGCGAAAATCACATCGTATAGCGAATTCGTCTTCTCCGACGCGTCCGCGGCAAGATGACGGTCAAGATGATCGCGCGTCGGAACGAACGTCGTCGTCAGGCTTCCCTTTTCGTTAAAGACCGTGACGAAAAAATCGTCACCTTCGCGTAGCTCGTTCGTAAACGTCCCGATCGCGGCCAGCACGTTTGCGGTTCGTTCGTCCGTCGTCGGATGTAGGTCGTAAATGATCCCGAACGATGCCGCTGCATCCTCGGCCGAGAATGTCTCGATCTTCTGAACAATTCCGTTATCGGTGATCGTGAAGTCCTCACGCGAAAGTCCGCGCACATGCCCGCCGTTTCGGTCGGAAACGGTCACGTTCACGGAAACCAAACCGGTTTCGACCTTGACGACATCGTCCTGGCTGAGCACATTCATTGATATTAATAGAAGGACCGCGATCGCGAATAATTGCTTCATATAGTCTCCTTTCCACCCTAGTAAACGAACGACCGTTAGAAATAGTTTCCGTCCAGCCGATTTAATTGGCGTGATGGTTTGTGTTAATCTTTCTGCGTTCTAAACATCCATCCGAACCATTTCAACTGACGATTATGATCGCTTCGATATTTCTGCCGATACTGCTATTTTTCCAGGTTCCCGCGGCGACGCCCGCTCCGAGAGCGGCCGAATCACCGAAACCCGCGGAATCCGCGCAAAAAGATGAACCACCTATTGTTACTAAACATTCGGTCCGCGCGGGTGGACGCCAGCTCAATTACACTGTCACAACCGGCTTTATGCCGTTGAAGAACGCTGTTTCGGGCGATACTGAGGCCCGCATTTTCTATATGGCGTACACGCTCGACGGTGCGACCGCGGGTGAAAGGCGTCCGCTGATGTTCTCGTTTAACGGCGGACCGGGATCGGCTTCGGTGTGGCTGCATTTGGGCGCGCTGGGGCCGCGTCGGGCGAAGATGCTGGACGACGGGTTAATGCCGCCTCCGCCGTACGAACTTGCCGACAATGAAGCGACTTGGCTAACGGAAACCGACCTCGTTTTCGTCGATACCGTCGGTACCGGTTATTCGCGTGCAGTAAAACCAGAGCTTGCGTCGAAATATTATTCCGTGAACGGCGATATCGAATCGGTGGGCGAATTTATCCGAATGTACCTGGGACGAAATGAACGCTGGTCATCGCCGCTGTTCCTCGTCGGCGAAAGTTACGGTACGACACGCGTTTCAGGTTTATCTAACCATTTGTTCGAACGCGGAATCGCGCTGAACGGCATCGTGCTGGTATCGTCCGTGCTAAATTTCCAGACAATACGCTTCGCCGACAACAACGACCTCCCTCTGGTGCTGATATTCCCTTCCTATACAGCGACGGCCTGGTATCACAAACGCCTGCCGGCAGACCTGCAAAACCGGCCGCTTCGTGACGTTTTGAAGGAATCTGAGAATTTTGCGTCGAACGAATTTATGCCCGCTCTGCTGCGGATCGACCGTCTGACGGCTCAGGAAAAACAGGAGCTTTTGACAAAGTTCAGCCGATATTCGGGCCTTAGCACCACGTTCGTCGAACAGAACAATTTCCGCGTGGAACTTGGTGAATATTTGAAGGAATTGCTGCGTAGCGATCGCCGGACGGCGGGCCGCCTGGATAGCCGTTTTACCGGGATCGACCGCAATGCCGCGGGCGATGGTACAGATTTCGACCCGAGCATGACCGCGATCCGTCCTCCGTACACGGCAACGTTCAACGATTACGTCCGGCGTGAACTGAATTTCAGATCCGACCTTGAATACTACATTCTGGGCGGCGGGATAAACGCCCCGTGGAATTGGAACACGAATAACGGCTACGCTGATACGTCGATGCCGCTAAAATCCGCTATGGCTAAAAACCCATATATGAAGGTTTTCGTCGCCAGCGGCTATTACGACATGGCGACGCCATATTTCGCGACGGAATATACCATCTCGGCGATGAATCTTGATCCGACGCTGCGCAGGAACATCTCGTTCGGCTATTACGAAGCCGGGCATATGATGTACATCGAAAAGAATTCGCTGCGAAAGCTGAAGGACGACGTCGCGGCGTTTATGCGGAATTCGCTGAATAAATAGACAGTCTATTTATGGTCGGTGTCGCCAGCGAGAAGATCGACGGCGTGCTGCAGCACCGGCCTTATGACTTCGAAACATTCCTTTACGGCCTTCGGCGAACCGGGCAGATTTATGATCAAAGTTTTTCCTCGGATCCCCGCGATCCCGCGCGACAACATCGCGAGCGGCGTCTTTTCGGCAGATTCGCGCCGTATCGCTTCTGCGATTCCCGGGGCTTCGCGTTCGATCACGGCCTGAGTCGCCTCGGGGGTATTGTCACGCTCGGCAAAACCCGTCCCGCCCGTGGTAAGGATCAGGTTGATATCGTCACGCTGGGCAAGCACGTGGAGCGATTCGCGAATATCGCTGAGGTCATCCGAAATTATCAGCCGTTCTGCCACTTCGGCGCCCATTTCCAGCAGCAGGCCGACCAGCGATGTGCCGGACATGTCGGTTTTATGATCTCGGGTGTCGGTCGCCGTTAGAACGACGGCCCTTATTCGTGTGGGCATAAATTATCTTATGTCGCTTCCATCTGCGACGACCGAGGTCTGCGGTTATTGTAAATAACGCTGAGAACGACACCAACGACGACAAGTCCCATTCCCGCAATTGACGCGGCCGATTGCGGTTCGCCGAACATGAACCAACCGAACAGCACCGCGTAGATCAAACCAGTATAATTCACGATCGCGACGCTGGCCGCCCGTTCCTTCTGCAAAGCGTTTGTCAAAAAGATCTGGCCGAGCTGTGAAAATAGGCCGACTAGGAAGAGATATAACCAATCCATCCCCTGGGGCGTTTTCCAATCGAACGTCGTCACGAAAAGCCCGGCGATCATCCCGACGATTTGAAAGTGAAAAACCACCGTTAACGGATGTTCGCGGCCTCTCAGGCTCCGCACGAGATTATAGGCGACGCCCGAGCAGAACGCCGAAACAACCCCGAGGATCAGGTAAAATAACGAAACGCGCGTGTCGAACTGGTGAATGAACAGGACGCCGGCAAACGCCATCGCGTAAAAGGCCCATTGCAGCGGCTTTACGCTTTCGCTAAGGATAAAAACGGCGATAATGCTGGTAAATATCGGCGACAAATACTGAATGGTCATCGCCGAAGCAAGCGGAATATTCTGTACGGTAACAAAGAAGAAATAGAGCGCGGTCGTCCCGAACAAACCCCGCAACAATAGCGACATCCGGTTCGAGCCGATAGGGTCGGCATTAGCACGGCGAAGCCCGATATAGCAAAACACCGCTCCAATGGAGCACCGGAAGAATACGACTTCCATCGCCGGAATATGCGAGACTTCCTTAACAAAAACGTTAGCCAACGCGAACGAGAGCGTCGACAGGAACATCGCACGCACACCGTCGGACAAAAAGGTGCTGCCGGCGCTCAAGACTTGGCGGGGCTCCCGTCGTCGCTGCCGCAGCCGCACGCGGTGCCGCAGTTCTTTTTACCAACGCGAAACGAACGTGCGCGCTTAACGGCCGCGCGGCCGGCGAAAAACAACGCAGCAAGTACGATCACAGCGACGATTACGAATTGGAGATCCATTGAACCCTTAATTGCCCTAACCAAACCCAAGAAGCCTGCCGCCCTGATACGTTAAAAACGCAGCAATATATGCAACGCCAGTCATATAAACAAGCAAAAATCCCGTCCACGCCCAGGAATTTGTTTCTCGCCGGACTATAGCGAGCGTGGATATGCACTGCATTGCGAGCACGAAAAAGACCATCAGGGTCAATGCCGTGAGCGGCGTCCAGACGGGAGTTCCATCTGGCTTTTTCGCGTCGCGGATCGCCGTTATCAGCGATTCGGACTCTTCGTTCTCGTCCTTGCCTACATTATAGATAATGCTCAGCGTCGAAACCAACACTTCGCGTGCGGCAAAGCTTGCGATAAGGGCAACGCCTATCTTCCAGTCAAATCCCAACGGCGTGATAATCGGTTCGATCAGGTGCCCGAGCCGGCCGGCGTAGCTGTTCCGCAAATGTTCGCCTTCGACCGCCTCCACGATGACCATATCGCCGCTGGCCTGAGTCTCGACCAATGTCGCCGGCTGCGGCAAGGCCTCGCTCCTGGGAAAATATGTCAGTGCCCAGAGGATGATCGAGATAACTAGAATAACCGTGCCCGCACGTTTAACGAACAGCCCCGCACGCGTGAGCATATTTTGAAATACCGTACGCAGATTCGGAAGCCTGTACGGCGGGAGTTCCATGATGAAGGGCGGAGGCGGAGCTTTCAATAACGTCCGCTTAAGCACGAATGCCACGATCACGGCCACAAGGATGCCAAGCGCATACATCGCCAGCATCAGCACCGCGCCGAGCGACAGAAACCCGAAGACCGTCTGGCCCGCGAAAAATGCCGCTATCATAAGAGTATAAACCGGCAGGCGTGCCGAACAGCTCATGAGCGGCGCAATCATGATCGTCGCGAAACGGTCACGCTGGTTTTCAATCGTGCGGGTCGCCATGATACCTGGGATCGCGCAGGCAAAACTGCTCATCAGCGGCAGGAAGGCTTTTCCGTGCAGCCCGACTCGGCTCATCATTCGGTCCATCAGAAATGCCGCCCTTGCCATATAACCGCTATCTTCCAAGACCGAAATGAAAAGGAACAGCAACATGATCTGAGGCAGGAAGACCAGCACGCCTCCGACACCCGCGATGATGCCGTCAACCACCAGGTCGGTCAGGATGCCTTCGGCCATGTTCGCGCGTACCAGATCCCCGAGCGCGCCGAATCCCTGGTCGAGCAGGTCCATTGGCAGCGTCGCCCAAGAAAAGATGGCCTGAAAAATGACGAGCAATACCGCGATCAGGATCGGCAGGCCGAAGATCTTATGCGTCAGCACACGGTCGATCCGTTCCGAGATCTCGTGCTCGCGGCGGTCGTTATGCTTGACCGATTCCTGCACGACCTTCGCAATAAAGCTGTACCGCGAAAATATTTTGTTGCCGCTTTCACTTTGCCCGTTCAGTTCGTGCGGGATCGATGGCACAGTCCCAGCGACGGCCGCGACGGTCTTCTCCAGTTCCTCTCGGCCGCGTTCGCTCCGGGCAGTGACCGGAACAACCGGAACTTTCAGCATTTTCGAAAGTTTGGCGACGTTTATCTGATGTTTTTGTTTCTCGAACGTGTCGATCATCGTCAGTGCGACGACAACCGGTATTTTGAATTCGATGATCTGAGTTACAAGGTAAAGATTTCGTTCTAGATTCGTCGCATCGACCACAGCAATGACGGCATCCGGCCTCTGTACGTCGGCGACAGTGCCAGTGATGACGTCGCGGGCTATCTGCTCGTCTATGGATGTCGCATCGAGGCTGTAAAGCCCCGGGAGGTCGATCAAACGCGCACGTCGTCCGTCAACGTTCCACACGCCTTCCTTCCGTTCGACGGTCACGCCCGGATAATTGGCGATCTTCTGCTTTAGCCCCGTTAACGCATTGAACAGCGTGGTCTTGCCCGCATTTGGATTGCCGGCAAGCGCTATAGTCATCTGTTCGGACCCGGGCAGAGTTGAGACGTTTTGGCTCATGAAATGGCAGTGCTTCCCGGACGGTGAATTTCGACCGTGACGGCGGCCGCCTCGTTCTTGCGAAGCGCCAGATGATAACGCTTGACCCTGATCTCGATCGGGTCGCCGAACGGTGCTGATTTGATCACACGGACCGGAGCCCCCGGCACGACGCCCATTTCCATTAATCGGCGCACGGCCGTGCCATCGCCGTTAACGGCTGTAACAAGGGCGTCAAGACCTTCCGGAAGATCCGTCAAGCTGATCGTACTAAGTAAATCGATTTCCTCGGTCATGTTCTTTTATAACGGGTAGCAATTTCAAACAAAATTCTACCCTAATTGAAAACCGTTTTCAATTTCATTTAACCGATTCGGTGCAGTTTTCGGTCCATTCGGCAAGAAATTACTTGGAGTTAGATCCCAATTCTGAGACCAGGTCGGCCTGAAATGCTCCGATGACGATTCTGAGCGGCAGCCTGCGTTCGTCGTTTCCGAGCCATAACCGCAAGCCCATGCGGTCGAGGGCATCGTTCCCGGTATTGATCGCGATCATTTGTGCCAGGACCGGCTGACCTTGGATCGTCAGCGTTTCGATCTTGGACGGACGCATCGTAAAGATGTGCGGTTTCGAATCCCAATAAACAGCGACGCGGGTGTCGTTTACCGGATTCGTAAGGTCCTTACTTGGTTTCAGGTTAAACGATCGCACGGCGTACAGAAGCGAAAGTATGCTGTGGGTGCCGACCGGTGCTTCGATCTGCTGTGCCCTGCTGGTGATAATGCTGCCGGTGCTTTCGCTGAACCGTGCGGTTTCGGTCATGCCCGCCATCGCTCCGCTAAAACGCAGCTCAATGCTACGCGGTACGAGGGTTTGGGGATCGACATAAACGCGTGCTCCGTCGCCGATGGAAAAGAGACCACTTCCCGGCTCAGCCGCGGTTACCTGGCCGACAAGCAGCAGGGAGTCGGCACCGTCGACGAATTTGCGTTCCTTGACCTCAAGCTTGAACGCCCCGGCAGGTCTTCCCCCTGACGTTACTGCGTACTGAAGCGATTCGCCGATCGTGAACGGAAGATCGCTGCCGAGCGGCTGATTATCAATATAAGGAGTCGGCGTCGCGATTGGACGCGGCGGCGCTATCGGTTTCGGAACCATCGGAGTCGGTGTCTGTGCCGGAACCGGAGCGTCCGGCTCGTCAATCTGTATGCTGGCGAGACTTATGGTGATCTCGCCCTTCGCGGAGCGGAATTTCAATTGGACCGGCAGGTGGACTTCGTCGTTCGACAGCAGCAGCCGCACATCGCGAAGGCCGAGTTCGGTTAGAAAGTCGCTTTGGATTCCAGCCACGATAGCATCGAATTCGCCTGCATCTGTTTTGACCTTTGCCGTGCCTGTCGGCGTAGCCGTCACTGAATATGAACGTTGGGCTTCCTGTAACAGAAAGGTTCCCGAACCGCCGGCAGCTCTTATACGCCAGATCATAGCGAGAACATCGAAAGACTGCGTCGGTGAAGTCACAAAATTCTCGGTGGACTCCTTAGCGAACACGCCGTCGTTCAGGCTGATCTTGGTGTAAAGCGGAAGGCCGGAGTCGGCGGCGATGAATGTGGTTCGGCTTTCATCGACGGGATGAATGGCGCTAAGGAAATTAAGGGTTTTGAATTTCGAACGAAGTTCGTATGCTTCGCGGTCGGCGAGTTTTCCCTGCGATGCCGTATAGGTCTCTGCATATCCGGCGTTCGCATAATTTTCGAACGAGATATTGTAGGTCAGCTTTTCGCCTACGCGGATCGAGCCGTTGGTTTGCGCTGCAGCGGAAATGACCGACAGTATCGCGATCATGCCGATGACAAACACGCCGGCGCACATGTTAAATACATTGCGGGTGGAATTCAGATTCGGTAACAGCATTTATTGGTCCGAGCCGCCGATCTCGCCAAGGATCAGCTTAAGAGCTTCTATTTTGTTGGAGCCCGCCGTGATGGGACGCCCTATCACAAGGTAGTCCGAACCCGCCGCAAGAGCTTCCCTCGGGGTCATTACACGCTTCTGATCGTCCTTCGTTGCAAAAGCGGGCCTTACACCGGGAGTTACGATAACAAAATCCCCGCCGCAATTACGGCGAATTCTTGCTGATTCAAGCGGTGACGCGACCACACCGTCCATTCCAGACCGCTTCGCCAGGTCGGACAGGCGGTCAACTTCAGATTCGACCTCTGGATCTATTCCGACTTCCGACATCGTCCTTCGATCGGAACTTGTCAGGATCGTAACTCCGATGAGCAAAGGCGCCTTAAGGTTTTCCTTAAAACAGGTTTCACGTACAGAATCGGCCGTCCGACGCATCATTTCGCTACCGCCGAGGGCGTGCACGTTCAGCATCCAAACCCCAAGCCGAACGGCTTCGACTGCCGCCGCAGCCACGGTATTCGGGATGTCGTGAAATTTAAGGTCGAGAAAAATTCTGTGCCCCGCATCCGTGATAGTCCGAACGATCGACGGTCCGACGGATGTGAACAACTGCATGCCGACTTTGTACGCTCCCGCGTTCGAGCCGATCTCCCGGACAATATCGAGAGCGGCGCCAGATGTCGGCACGTCGAGAGCGACGATCACACGGTCTTTAGGTTCTACGGCCGGCATTTCCGCTTCACCTGGTCTCATCATTTTTAATCTAGGTCGAGAGGGTTTTTGAAAGGCTTATCGGAATCAGTGTCGGCTCGCTTCAGTGCTTCCTTGAATTTCTCTTCCAAGAGCCGTTCGCGGTCCTTTACAGATGACATTTCCTGCGCAAACAATTGGTCGCGAAGTTCTTTTTGTTTATGAAGTTCGCCTGCCAGATCCTCAAACGAACCATGCACCTTTTTCTTTTCTGCATGGGAAATCAACGCACCGGTTCCGGTGTCGATCGTCAACGTCGCTTCGCAGCACGGGCAGATTACTGTGACCTTTTCCATAGCCTCGATAATTATACATCACTTGGCGAAAGAATAGCGTTCTTTCGAACTATTGGCCGTCCTTTTTTGAAGGTAGGACTTCTTTCGGCGGTTCCTGAACACCGGCCGCGACCAGTATTCGTGCAGTCGACGCGGTGTTGAAATCGTCGAAGTCGTTGCCCGGGACCTCAACCAGCTTTCCGCTCTTTAGATAGATCTTAAGTATCTTGTCTTTATTGGGCTTCCAAACGCGTTCGACCTTTACAAGTTGGGGATGATTCTTAAACGTCCGGATCTCGATCGGAAACCCTTCGTTCGTCATTTCGGACTTGAATTCGGAATTTTCAGGTGCCGGTCGTTTTAGATAATCACCCGAAACGGTGTTGGCATTTGTCACGACCTTGTCCGGCGCGTTGAACGCGTCGCCAGTCTTTAGCTCGATCGGCGAGTCGTTTGACGCTGATGCAATTGCGGAATTGACTGCTGAGTTCGCATTCGTTTCGGCCCGGTTCGCAGTATTTCCGTCGCCGACCGAAGGCCCGGACGAACAAGCCTGTAGCAACAATGCCGCGAAAATTGTACTCAAAACCAGTCCGATATGTTTCATAATTCCCCTCCTACACTCACTTCTAATGAAACAATGGCGGGACGAACCCGCCATCTTTAATGAACGATAATTGTCGAATCTCGATTAAATATCGTAATACATCGCAAATTCGAGCGGATGCGGACGAAGCCGAAGCGGCGTGATCTCTTTTTCGCGTTTTTGGCTGATCCAGCGATCTATCATCAATTGCGAGAAAACATCGCCCTTAAGCAAAAAATCGTGGTCGTCTTCGAGCGCCTTTAAGGCATCATCGAGCGTGCCGGGTAGTGACGGCACATTTTTCAGCTCTTCCGGAGGCAGATCGTATATGTCTTTGTCGAGCGGCTGACCCGGATCGATGCGGTTCTGGATGCCGTCCAAACCTGCCATTAACAGTGCCGCAAACGTCAGGTATGGGTTGCAGCTCGGGTCCGGCGGCCTGAATTCCAAGCGCTTCGCTTTCGGCGACTGCGAGAACATCGGTATGCGCACGGCCGCCGAGCGATTTCGTGCGGAATATGCAAGATTCACCGGCGCCTCAAAATGCGGAACAAGACGCTTGTAGCTGTTCGTCGTCGGTGCAGCGAACGCGACAAGTGCCGGGGCGTGTTTCAGAAGGCCGCCTATATAAAACTTAGCCATCTCTGATAATCCGGCGTACTGGTCGCCCGCGAATAAGGGATTGCCATCCTTCCACAGCGACTGGTGAACGTGCATTCCGGAACCGTTGTCGCCGTATAGCGGCTTCGGCATGAACGTCGCGGTCTTTCCGGACGCATGCGCCGTGTTCTTGACGATGTATTTGAACAGCATCAGGTTATCGGCGGTATGGAGCATGTTCGAGAATCGGAAATCGATCTCGCACTGCCCTGCGGTCGCCACTTCATGATGGTGACATTCGACCAGAATTCCGACCTCGGCAAGGACGTTAGAGATCGTGTTGCGAAGATCGATCAGTGTGTCGGTAGGAGCAACGGGAACATACCCTTCTTTCGGGCGGATGTGCGTGCCGAGGTTCGGCATTAGATCGTCGCCCTTTCTGCCCGTGTTCCAATGTCCTTCTTCGGAATCCAGTGAAAATCCCGCGGAATGTTGTTCGTTGTGGTAGCGAATGCTGTCGAATACGAAGAATTCCGCCTCGGGGCCGACGAAAACCGTGTCGGCTATGCCCGTAAATCGAAGGTAGCTTTCGGCCCGGACGGCTACCGAACGCGGGTCGAGTGCGTAACCTTCTTTGGTTATCGGCTCGACGACGTTCGCGATAAGGCACATTGTCGTTTCCTCAGTGAACGGATCGATCCAAAACCGGCTCGGGTCCGGGACGAGGAGCATATCCGATTCATGGATGTGTGCCCAGCCACGCAAGCTTGACGCGTCAAAACCGAAACCGTCATCGAAACTGTCTTCCGTCAGCATTTCGATCGGGAAGGTCAGGTGATGCCAGGACCCCATCAGGTCCGTAAATCGCACGGACACGAACCTCGCCTCCTGATCGGCTGCGTAGTTCAGCACACTCTTCGCGTTGATAATATTTCCAAGATTTTCGGGCATATAAATGGCCGGGCTCCTTTAAGCTTAGGTTAAGTCGGTTTGAATCAAACTAGAGATAATACAATACGCAGCCGAAACTTTAAAACGGCGACATGCCGGAAATCGCAACAGGTACTGGCAACATGTAGGACCTAATCAAAATGGAAGGTCCGGCAACGGAAACGGGTTAATCGCGTTCCGTGCCGGACCTGGATCGAAGGAGCAGCAATCTCCTCAAGAACCGTAGTCTTCTTTTTTGTTCTCGTCGGCGAACGCTATCTGTTTGCCCAGACCGTTCATTATTCGCAGCCGTCTTACGCCTTTTCCTGAGTAGTATTCGAAAAGGTCGGCAAGTATCTTTTCGCGCTCGGCTTTCGGCAGGCCCGTAAACGAATCCGCCGCTACACCGTGAAGGTTTTCGCCGATGATCTTTACTAGCTTGAGATGTTGTGAGTGCGGCACGCCTTCGAGCGGCTGTGCCTTGATCATTACGACGCTCGACGAAGGGTCCGCGTAATATTCGGCCCAGATGTAGACTCCCGCGCTCGCGCTAATGCTCAGGATCGTGATCGCCAGCATCCAGGGACTGATCCCAAGACGCGCGAGAAGCGACGGCCTGCGGTCACGCCTTACCGGCCGATACTCAGGCGCCGCCGGTTTCACGGCGACTTCCGGTTTATCGGGCGGGTCTGAGGGCAGGTCTGCATGAAAAAGTTCCTGCAAATGACCGACGTCAATGGTCCTGGAAAACGAGCAGAAGAAATCGTTGAGCAGATTCTCATACTTCTTCCGCACCGTCCGCGTATTGGATGAGCGAAGTTCGTCCGAATATAATTCGACAAATCGGTTTGAAATTCGGATGTTCGCTTTCACGACTGATGCCGCGACCAGCGGCGTAAAGATATTTGCAGCGGCATTTTCCTTGGATGTCTTGAATCTCTGAAAGAATTCGCTGCCGGTCAATTCATCGAGCGATCCCGCTGATTCGGCTTCGCCGGCCATGTCCAGAAACGTCTGCGCGGTACGCGATTCGGCAGCGTCCTCGGCATATCCGCCTTCAATTCCCCATTCGGCGTACTTCGTTCTTAAGTGCCCAACCGCCTCTTCTAGGTCGCAAAGCATCTCTCGCATTTCGTCCGTCTCGCCCGCCTTACTGAACAAGCGCGTGACAATTACTTCGAATTTTGCTCTCGACGCTTTCGAAGATTCGACGGCGCGATAGAACCGCAGGAGCGCGAACATCGCCTGGGGGCTAAGAGCCGGACGCGAATTTTCGATAAAATGGCGAAGGTCCTCAGGCGAAATGGCGGCATCGCGTCGCGCTAAGGATGAATTCCATGCCGCAAGCTCGTCCGCGAGGCCGGATTCGTTACGGTCAGCAGCTTCTGATTCGGGCCCGCGCGAATTCTGCAGGAATCGATGTAGCGATTTTTTCGTTTCTAGATCGTCGTGTTTGTCCGGTACGACCATGAACAAAGATGCCTCGGCCGCGGAAATGACGTGATCGACAAGCTGGAGCGTAGCCACCGCTGCAATTGCCCTAGTTTTGTAAGGCTCGCTATGAGTTGAGCGACTTTCCGGGACCGACGTTGATGGTTCGTAGGTACCGTCCAGAACTCCGGGAAACTGCTCGTGGGGATTCGTGCGAAGCGCTTGTTCCATGTCGATGATCGTATCTTCAAGAAGCTTCTCTTCTTTCAGCTCAACGACTAGGTCTTCAAAAACATTCATTGCTGACACCTTGGAGTATATTGATAGGGCCGTGGGAGAGGTTGAATTAGATTATGGCTGGATCTGTTGGATAACACCGTCCTGGGTGATTTGAAACTGATATATGAGATCACCCGGATTCGCGTTTCTCGTAGCAATTACCGCATAGCCGGTTCTGAGTTCGGCATCCGTAGGCACGCCGCCGGCTCCAACCATCTCGAATGTATAGTTGTTCCGATACAGCTGAGCTCCGCCGCCCGAAAGAACGCCTAAAGCTCCCGAGAGCATTCGGTTTATCTCGTCTAGACGGCCAAATCGGGAGTTCTGCGAGAAAAAGCTTACCTGGGTTGAACTGATCGTACGCAGGTTGGCGTTTGTCACACCTTTTTCAGCGGCGCTAATGCCCTTTCTATATGCCGGAACTGCAACGGCGGCCACAACACCTACGATCACAACCACCAGGAGAAGTTCTATGAGTGAGAAACCGCTTTCATTTTTACTTCGCATTGTTTAATACCTCAAAATGGGTCAAAATGACCGACTAAAGTGACAGTTTCTGGTACCCCTTTTTGTAATGTTAGCCCGAGAGCTGGTTTTGAACCCTGCGTTCCGGCCTTGTTTTTCGGCGATTCGGAAATTCTTGGGGAGAGTATCCGGTTCGCGTCGAGAGTACCGATTGCAAGCCCCGTGCCAATTCGCGATCTCGTTCCGACAGCCTTCGAAAAAGTTTGTTGTTCTACCTTTTGAATTTTGTTAAATTTTAACTAAGCTATAGATTTTTATCGAGTTGTTGTAAGACATTCGGAACTTACTTCTTGGAGTACTGCAAAATTGAGCTCAGTCACGGAACAGACCATCGAAACCTACGGCATTGAGAATTGGGGAGCTGATTATTTCGGCGTTAACAGAAAAGGAAACCTGATCGTACGCGCACCTGACAACGAAAACCTGACAGCGGATGTTAAGGAAATTATCGACGACCTTAGAAAACGCGGCGTAAACACTCCCATCCTGTTGAGATTTCCCCAATTGCTTTTCGGACAGATCCGCAAACTTCAAACCGCTTTTCGCAAATCCATAAAGGAATTTGAATACGAAGGCGGCCATCTTTGTGTCTATCCGATGAAGGTCAACCAGAACAGGTCGGTTATCGAAGAATACCTGAAGGAAGGTTCTCGTTATAACTTTGGCCTCGAAGCCGGTTCGAAAGCGGAATTATATGCCGCACTCGGCCTCGAACAGTCAAAGGACAGCCTACTGGTTCTCAATGGCTTCAAAGACCGTGAGTTTGTCGAACTCGCGTATGCGGGTGCGGGGGCAGGTAAGAACGTGGTGATCGTTATTGAAAAGCTCAGCGAGCTAGACCACACGCTTGCCATAGCCGACGAGGTTCTCGCTGAAAATCCGGAAGCGGTACTGCCGATGGTCGGCGTTCGCGTGAAACTGTATTCAAAGGGCTCCGGAAAATGGGAGAAATCCGGCGGCGAGGCCGCAAAATTCGGCCTCACGACGACCGAGATACTCGAAGTCATCCGCCGCATGCAAGACGCCGGCCGCGTCGATATGCTGAAGCTGCTCCATTTTCATATTGGGTCGCAGCTGACCGACATCAAGCGCATAAAGAACGCGATGAAGGAAGCCGCCCGGACCTATTCCAAGATCCGCCAGATGAACATCCCGATCGAATATTTGGATGTCGGCGGCGGGATGGCGGTAGATTACGACGGCTCGAGAACGTCGTTCGAATCGTCGGCAAACTATAACGCACGCGAATTCGCGAATGACGTTATCTACGTCATTAAAACCGTCTGTGACGACGAGAACGTTCCCCACCCTACGATCATTCAGGAATCGGGCCGCTATTTATCTGCCTATCACGCGATCCTTGTTACCAACGTGCAGGACGAGATCGAGACCGTCGTCGAGGACCTTACCCCGATGGAAGTCGAAAAGGACGATCCGCAGGTCGTTCGCGAACTTCATGACCTTCGGGAAACTATCAACGGCAAAAACTATCGCGAGTATTACCACGACGCGCTCGAACACCGCGAAGAGCTGTTCACGATGTTCAATCTGGGCCTGATCACACTTGAGGACAAAGGCAAAGGCGAAGTGCTTTTTTGGGACATCTGCGAGAGCGCGGACCAGTTCGCTCAACAAAAGAAATACGTTTCGGAAGAATTCGACGACCTTCGCCGGCTTATGTGCGCGAAGTATCTGGCGAATTTCTCGGTGTTCCGGTCGATGCCCGATAATTGGGCGCTGGAACAATTGTTCCCGATCCTTCCAATTCATAAACTCAACAAAAAGCCGACGGAATATGCTACGCTATGTGACATAACCTGCGATTCGGATGGCATCGTCGATAAGTTTGTCGATCTGCATGACGTTAAGCCGGTTCTCGAACTGCATAAGCTCGAGAAAAATGAACCGTATTATCTGGCGATGATGCTTGTTGGCGCTTACCAAGAGGTGATGGGAAACAACCACAACCTCTTTGGTGTGCCGCACGAAGCCCATATTTTTATCGGCGAGGACGGCCACATAATAAAGACGGTCATTCAAGGGGCTACGCTCGGCGATGCGCTTGCAACGGTGCGCTTTGAAACGGCGCAGCTCCACGACAATTTCAGACGTGCGGTGATGAGCAGGATCAAAAGCGGGAATCTCTCGACCAAGGTCGGCAATCAATTGATAGAGTTCTATGAAAATCAGGCCGAAAGCTATACTTATCTTTCGCCGAACGGCATACGTGCCGCCGCAACCGCTTGATATTTAGATATTTACAGTTTTATTGATATTCTTTTTTTGGAGAAATTATGGCAGCTCAAAAGAAAACCAAGTCTACGAAGTTCCTGACCGTCCCCACGCGTCCGATCCCGGTCGATCGCGACCGCTCGGTGGCGGGCCTTCTTGAAAAAATGGAAGGAGCAGGATTCGGAGCAAGACAGCTAGCGGAGGCGCACCGCATCTGGCTCGACATGCTGGACGACAATTCGACGATCTATCTGTGCGGCTCAGGAAACCTGATCCCGTCAGGAACGCGGCGACTGCTGGCATACGTGATCAAGAACCGTTTCGTCGACGTACTGGTGATGTCGGGGACCGTCCTTTTTCACGACATTCATGAAACTCTGGGACGCAATCATTATCAGGCCCATCCGAGTATGTCTGACGAAGAGCTCGAAGCCGGCGATGTGTTACGGATCGGCGACATGCTGGCGAACCGCGAAGAGTATCAGGAAGCAGACGAATGGGTGGGCAGCGTCATCAACCAGCTGGAAATGAGCCGCGCATATTCAATGCGAGAATTTCTTCATTTGATGGGCCGCGAGCTGGCCGAGATCGCCCATGAGGACGGCCTGCTGACAGCGGCGTTCAAAGCACGTATCCCGATCTTCTGCCCCGACCTGCTTGGGTCCGAACTTTCCGTCGGCATAGCCCGCGCACGGTTCGAAAAGAAGACGCAGTTCTCGTTCGATATGACGCAGGATACGATGGAGATGATGCAGATCGCCCAACGAACGAGGAATTCGGGTGTCATCACGCTCGGCAGCACCTGCAGCCAAAGCATGGTGAATATGGCCGAACTTTCGTCGTACATAACCCGCACCACTCCGCGCGGGCATAAATACGCTATCAACATCACGACCGATACTGTGCCGCTAGATATCCGCACCCCCTCGTTCGGTGGAAATCATACGAATATATTCGGCAAACTGTCCCGGGGCGCGACGACCGCATATGTGCCCGCCGATCCGTCGATCGCCCTGCCGATGATCATCACGGCACTTTCACAGACGGCAGCGAAATTTATGAAGGGGCGCAAGCGGCCGAATTTTAGTTTTGCCGGAAAGGACCTCGGCATTGAGGTGCCGTAAAAAGTTCCGTCGCCGTTTTTATGAGTGAATCAGCAGCACTGCCGATGAATTTTGGCGGCATCGACGAAGAGCAATACGCTTCGCGTGATGCCGCCGGCGTCTTTATTCTGCCCGTCTCGTACGAAGGTACCGTTTCATACGGCACCGGTACGGGCGGCGGAGCCATGGCGATCGTTGACGCATCGCGCAACATGGAGCTTTACGAAGAGGAGACCGATGCCGAAGTCTACAAGATCGGCATTCACACGCTCGACGAATTCAAGCCCAGGCCCGATCCGGAAACGATGATGGGCGATTTGTACGAGCATTCGAAAGAACTGCTCGAAACAGGTAAATTCCTGTGCATGCTCGGCGGCGAACACTCTGTTTCCGCTCCGATCATAAAGGCGCACGCGGAAAAATATCACAACCTTAGCGTCCTGCAGATCGACGCCCACGCGGACCTTCGCGATACGTACGACGGGACGCCTCATTCGCACGCTTCGATTATGGCGCGCGTCGTCAAAGACCTTCGCATTCCGTCCGTGCAAGTCGGCATCAGGTCCATTTCCGCCGAAGAAGCCAGACTTCTCGATTCGGGCCTGCCTACTAAAATATTCTGGGCAAAGGACATCGCGGGACGTACCGACTGGATCGATTCCGCGATCGATTCCCTGACCGATAACGTCTATCTTACGATCGACATCGACGGCCTGGATCCCAGTTTGGTCCCGACGACCGGCACACCAGAACCCGGCGGCCTCGGCTGGTACGAAACACTCACGCTGATCCGTAAACTTGCTGCAAAAAAACGGGTGGTAGGCATGGACCTTGTGGAGTATTCATATGTCGAAAGCTACGATTCACCTGCCTTTCTCTGCGCCAAGCTGGTCTACAAATCGCTCGCGTATATCTTCCAGAACGATACGCCTAAAGTCGTCGGGCGATGACGATCGAACGCAACTCTTCGGAACCGAAATGCGTTTTCGAGCGTAATATCCTTGTGATTTTCATCACCGAAGTCTATAAAATAGAGCTTGGATTCCAACGGTTTTGGAGAATATTCAATGTTTATAAATAGGACATTCTTTGCAACGGCGCTTGTCGCTGCCTCATTGCTGACGGGCTGTAATTCGAATTGGTTAACCGGCGGGCCGTCCGACCCTGGTTCTCCGCCCCCTGCGGCACCGCCCGCCCCTGTCGTTGTTGACGGCGTCCGCACATCATACGCCGACGTTGTCGAACGGACATCGGCCGCCGTCGTCCGCATCGAAGCTGTGCATAAAGCTAACCAGGCACAACCGCAGTTCCCCTTCGGTGACGACGACTTTTTCCGGCAGTTCCCGATTCCCCGGCAGCAAACGCCGCGGTCGCCGCTTGAACGTGGGCTGGGATCGGGCGTGATCGTAAGTGCCGATGGCAATATTCTGACCAATTATCACGTTGTCGGCGGTGCCGAGCGAATCACTGTTCTGATGACGGACAACAAGAGCTTCGAAGCGAAGATCGTTGGCACTGACGAACTTAGCGACCTCGCCGTACTAAAGATCGAGGCACAGAACCTGCCGTTTTTGACGCTGGGAAATTCCGATAACGTACGTGTCGGTGACATTGTTCTTGCGATCGGAAACCCGCTCGGCATCGGACAGACTGTCACTGCCGGAATAATTTCCGCGAAAGGCCGCCGGACAGGCTTGAGCGACGGCAGTTTTGAAGATTTCCTGCAGACCGACGCTCCAATTAACCGCGGAAATTCCGGCGGCGCGCTCGTCAACCTGAACAGCGAGCTGATCGGCATAAATTCGCAGATATTGTCATCGCCCGGCAGTGCGGGCGGAAATATCGGCATTGGCTTCGCGATCCCGTCGAATATGGCCAAGTCCGTCATGGACCAGCTTTTGAAGGACGGCAAGGTCCATCGAGGAATGCTTGGCGTAAATATTCAGAATATTACTGACGATACAGCAAGGGCGCTCGAGCTTCCCGACAGCAGCGGCGTGATCGTCAGTAATGTACAGCCGGGCAGCGCCGCAGACAAGGCTGGTATCAAACGGGGCGATATCATAACGGCCATCAACGGCGAGAAGATCGAAGACAGCAACGTGCTGCGAAATAAGATCGCCGGCATACTTCCCGGGACGGAAATTAAATTGACCATCGCCCGCGAGGGCAAGCAGCAGGAACTGACAGCGACTCTCGACGAATTCGATGTCGACAAAGCCAGGAGAGACGCAGGTCAGCCGGAACAACAGTCCCCGGATAACAATGCACAGCCGCAGAGCGGGAAGCTCGGTCTGACGCTGCAGCCACTGACGGCCGAAGCGGCGCGTCGCCTGACCCTGCCGGAGGGCACCGAAGGCCTCGTCGTCTCTGACATCGATCCGAACGGCCCCGCGGCGTCCGAGGGCATCGCCCGCGGCGATGTGATCATGGAGATCAACCGCCAGCCCGTGCGGACACTCGACGACGTACAGGCCGCGCTCGACCGCAGCGGAACCCGCCCGGTCCTGCTGCTTATTTCACGACGCGGACAGACGATCTTTCTTACCGTCCGGCCGCAGTAACGCAAGCGATCAACTAGAAATAAAGCCGAAGTTCCGTCGAGCTTCGGCTTTTTCTTTGCGTCGAACGGCGTTATACTTCGCGGTATGTGGAATAAGATCTATATCGTCGTCTGGGCCATCGCCGCGATCGTGATGGTCTTTCTCACGTGCTATGCTCAAAGCTGGCTGCAGAGCATAGGCGCTCCTGTGGTTGCACTCGAACATTTTCTATATCATTCGGCACTGTCGTGGACCTTCCTGTGGTTTTCGTCGGTAGTGCTGCTCATTCTTGCCAATATTGTTCTATGGAAGACGAGGCGGTCGTGGGCTATGTGGCTGACGCTTGGCTATTTTGCTTTATTTCTGGCCGTTCGCGGCTTCTTTCTCGACCCGGCGGCCCTTGCCTTTGTTTCCGCAAACGGATTGCCGCCGTTGGCGGCTGCTATCGGGCCGTTTTTTA